>JACDGO010000449.1 GCA_013821585.1 Sphingomonadaceae bacterium | reverse complement strand
TTCACGTCCTTGCCGTGCGTGCCATAGGCGATGTTGAGCACCTCCTTGACGCGGCGCGGGAAGGCGCGGCCATCCGCGTCGGTATTGGAAATGCACAGCCGGCCGGGGGTGGTCGGCGCTTCCGCTACGGCATCGCCGTCGAGCGTGTCGCGCGCCTTGGTGATGGCGTGCGCCTTGTCGATCATCGCCGGACCCATTTCGGCGATCTGCGCGCGGATCATGCCGGCGTGATACGCTTCGACCGCTAAGATGCCCGCCGCGTCGGCCAGCTCCATGTCGCTGGAAATGCGCTTGGCGGCGCCGGTATAGGCGGACACCCCGACATCCTCGAAGAGGAAAGCGCCAAGCAGAAAAGACTCTTCGTCGGCGAACGGATCGAACCCAGAGCCGAGACCGGCGAGCTCACCGACAGCCGCAAAGGCGGAGGTGAAGTCGATCGCCGGGCGGCTCATCTCAACCAGCAGCTTGCCCTTGATCGCGCGGCGGATGTAGGTGACGTGATTGTTTTCGTCGTTGGCGATTTCCGCCATGAATTCGCGGATATACGGAGTCCGGAAGGTAACTTGCCGGCCACCGGTTACGCCTGCGGGCTTGGGCCCGAGCAGCTCGTCGGCCAAGCCGATGCCATTGACGCCGCGCAGATAATATTCAGCCTCGAGATATTCGAGATTGAGCGCGAAATTGAGCACCGGGGCATCGGTCAGGAAGCTGGGCGTGAGCGCCAGCCCAAGGCCTTGCGGGACGATCCGCGCGCAACCGGCGGCACCGACCGCGACCGCGCCGGCCATCGTGGCGCGCAGCATGTGGCGTCTGTTCAAAAGGGCGAGATGTTCGAGCATCGTGGCGTCTCCAAAAGGATTCACAGGATGCAACTCGGCCTAATTATCGTTCGTTCCGGCGCGCTTGATTGTAATCAAGTCACAGGCAAAACAATTGAAATTATGGCCAAAAAAAGTTACGTTAGTTCGTGGTCGAGACTGTCGCCGATCGCCGTCAGAAGATCGAGCGAAGCCTGCATCCGCGCGCGCGATTCGTGTGCCGCTTCGGCGAATTCGACCTTGATCTCCTGCGCCGTGGAGACGACCGACAGCGCTTGCCGCGTCGTAAAAGTGCCGTTCTCCATCAGTGCGTGAAGCATGCTCTCGGCGAGCATCAACGCCGCTTGGCCGTGAGCGTCCGCCTCCAACACCGGAGGCTTGGTCCTTACTCGATCGTTCTCGTTGGCAATCTGGGTCATGGTATCGGCCTATCGTCCTCAGGCGGGAGATCGCCTATTGCGCCGGCGGCGCCTTGTTCGAAGGCCGTCGACCTGGTGACAATGGGCGCAACGCCGACCGCTCACCACAACACTAATCTATGCATACGCCTGTTTGGGCGGAGCCTCTTAATCACGATCAATCGGTCCGGCGGCGTGCCTGTTAAGATCGGGTCGTCGCGCGAACTATCGACGACATTGGGGCATCCATGAACGTCTTCGCTCAGAACCTGAGGCTCACCGCCAGCGCGCTGGCATCCGGCGCTCGCCCTCGGCGAGGGACGGGCGAATGCGGACGTGAAACGATCCCGTCGGCGGAGTCGTCTGGCATCGGCGGCGGTGTCTTGCCCCGGTCATTGCGTCGAACCGCGTCACCGCGCGGCAAACGACCAAACATTGCCTGCACTGCGTAAAACTGATCTATGGGACTCGCCACCCTTAATTCGCGACAGCGCGATTCTTCGAGGAGGGGTGCGTGGCCATGCCGAATGCCTTCGTAAACAAGTTGCGGGGATACGCCCCGCTGGATCGGTCCGACGTAGAGGCGCTCGAAGCCGCGTGCCAGAACGCGCGTCGATACCCCCCCGGCTATGACCTGATCCGCGAAGGCGACGAGCCGAGCGTGGTGTTTGTCATACTCGAAGGCTGGGCGTGCCGTTACAAGATGTTGCCCGACGGCGGGCGCCAGATCATCGCGTTCATGATGCCCGGCGATTGCTGCGACGTGCACGTCGCCGTGCTCTCGGAAATGGACCACGGCATCGCGACACTTACGACGGCAAAGGTGGCGACGATACCGCGCCCACAAATGGAAGCGCTGACCGATGCGCGTCACGGCCTGACCAAAGCGTTCTGGTGGACCCAGCTGGTCGATGAAGGCGTGCTGCGCGCGACCATCGTCAGCTTGGGGCGCCGCACCACTATGGAACGCATCGCGCACCTGTTGTGCGAACTCTATTTCCGGATGCGCAACATCGGGCTGACCGATGACGGCCCGTGCGAAATGCCGTTCACGCAAATCGTGCTGGCCGACGCGGTGGGATTGACCCCCGTCCACACCAATCGGGTGATCAAGAAATTGCGCTCGGCCGGCGCGCTGGAAGTGACGCCCGGCAGCCTGATCATCTCCGACATCTCGACCTTGGCGCACATTGCGGGGTTCGACGACAATTACCTGCACCGCCGGTTGAAGCGAAGCGCATGAGCTCAACCTTTGAAGGGAAGGCAGTGGCAGCGCCGCCGCCAAATGATTCGGAAGACGCGGCACTCGGTCTGACGATGGCGGTCATCACGGCGTCGCCCGCGCCGCTGCTGCTGCTCGATGGTGAACTGCGTCTGGTCGCGGCGAGCGAGTCTT
>JACDGO010000448.1 GCA_013821585.1 Sphingomonadaceae bacterium | reverse complement strand
CGTATATCCCGACCAACGTGATCTCGATCACCGACGGGCAGATCTTCCTCGAAACCGACCTGTTCTTCCAGGGTATCCGCCCCGCGATCAACGTCGGGCTTTCGGTCAGCCGCGTCGGCTCCGCCGCGCAGACCAAGGCGATGAAGAAGGTGTCGGGTTCAATCAAATTGGAGCTAGCGCAATATCGCGAAATGGCGGCGTTCGCGCAGTTCGGCTCGGACCTCGACGCCTCGACGCAGAAGCTCCTGAATCGTGGCGCGCGCCTGACCGAATTGCTCAAACAGAAACAGTTCGCGCCGATGCCGTTCGAGGAACAGACCGCGTCGATCTTCGCGGGCGTCAACGGCTATCTGGATAATATTCCGGTGAGCGACGTGACACGCTTCGAGGAGACGATGCTCACTGACCTGCGCGCGAACCACGCCGATGTGCTCAAGACGATCCGCGACAGCGGCGACCTCGGCGACGACGCCAAGGCGGGGTTGAAGTCCGCGCTCGACGCGTTCGCGAAGACCTTTGCATAAATGGCGAGCCTCAAGGCCCTGAAGATCCGCATCGGTTCGGTGAAGTCGACGCAGAAGATCACCAAGGCGATGAAGATGGTCGCCGCGGCGAAGCTGCGCCGCGCGCAGGAGGCGGCGGTCGCGGGCCGTCCCTATGCCGAACGCCTCGAAGCGGTGATGGCGAGCCTAGCTTCGAAGGTCGCGGTCGGTCCGTCGTCGCCGAAGCTTCTCGCAGGCACGGGAAAGGATCAGGTTCACCTGATCGTCGTCGCGACGTCGGAGCGCGGCCTCGCGGGCGCATTCAACACCAACATCGTTCGGGCGGCACGCAAGAAGGCCGAGGAGCTGGAAGGCGCGGGCAAGACAGTGCGCTTCTACATCGCGGGCAAGAAGGGTCGCGTGCTCAAGCGTTTCCATCCGAAACAGATCGCGCACGACCAGGAAACGGGCCACATCAAATATGTCGCCTTTACCGATGCGCAGGTCGTCGCCGACGACGTGATCCGCCGCTTCGAAGCCGGCGAGTTCGACGTCGCGCACCTGTTCTACGCGCGATTCCAGTCGGCGCTGGTGCAGGAGCCGATCGGCATCCAGCTGATTCCCGTGCCGATGCCCAAGGCGGGCGCGGCGCCGAAGGGCGGCGCTGCGATCGAATACGAGCCCGACGAGGAGACAGTGCTCGCCGCGCTGCTCCCCAAGAACGTGACGATCCAGATCTTCCGCGCGCTGCTCGAAAACGCCGCCTCCGAGCAGGGCAGCCGTATGACCGCGATGGACAACGCGACACGCAACGCCGGCGACATGATCAACCGCCTGACGATCCAGTATAACCGTACGCGTCAGGCCGCGATCACCACCGAGCTCATCGAAATCATCGCGGGCGCGGAAGCGCTCTAGACCGACCCGAAAGCAGGAACGAACATGGCAACCGCAGCCCCCACGACAGAAAAGCCCGCCCGCAAGCCGCGCATGCCCAAGGCCGACGCGACCGCGTCCGCGCCCGTGCACGCGTCGAACAACGTCGGCCGCATCTCGCAGATCATCGGCGCGGTCGTCGATGTCGCGTTCGACGATCAGTTGCCCGCGATCCTTTCGGCGCTCGAAACCGACAATAACGGCAACCGCGTCGTCCTCGAAGTGGCGCAGCATCTCGGCGAGAACACCGTCCGCACGATCGCGATGGACGCGACCGAAGGGCTGACCCGCGGCCAGCGCGTCACCGACACCGGATCGCAGATCCGCATGCCCGTCGGCGCGATGACCCTTGGGCGGATCATGAACGTCATCGGCGAGCCGATCGACGAGCGCGGCCCCATCGGCGCGACCGAAACGGCCCCTATCCACGCGCTTGCCCCGCTGTTCGTCGATCAGTCGACCGAGAGCAGCATCCTCGTCACCGGGATCAAGGTCATCGACCTGCTCGCGCCCTATGCGCGCGGCGGCAAGATCGGGCTGTTCGGCGGCGCGGGCGTCGGCAAGACGGTGCTGATCCAGGAGCTCATCAACAACATCGCCAAGGGCCACGGCGGCGTGTCGGTGTTCGCGGGCGTCGGAGAGCGGACGCGCGAGGGCAACGACCTCTATCACGAATTCCTCGACGCGGGCGTCATCGCCAAGGACAAGGACGGCAACCCGACGCCTGCAGGGTCGAAGGTCGCGCTGGTGTTCGGCCAGATGAACGAGCCTCCCGGAGCGCGCGCGCGCGTCGCGCTGTCGGGCCTGACGATCGCCGAATATTTCCGCGACGTCGAAGGGCAGGACGTGCTGTTCTTCGTCGATAACATCTTCCGCTTCACTCAAGCGGGTTCGGAAGTGTCGGCGCTGCTCGGCCGTATTCCGTCGGCGGTGGGTTATCAGCCGACGCTGTCGACCGACATGGGCGCGCTTCAGGAGCGGATCACCTCGACGAACAAGGGCTCGATCACCTCGGTGCAGGCGATCTACGTGCCCGCCGACGATCTCACCGATCCCGCGCCCGCCACATCATTCGCGCACTTGGACGCGACGACGACGCTCAATCGCGCGATTTCGGAACTCGGCATCTATCCGGCGGTCGACCCGCTCGACTCCACCTCGCGCGTGCTGACCCCCGCCGTCGTCGGGCAGGAGC
>JACDGO010000447.1 GCA_013821585.1 Sphingomonadaceae bacterium | reverse complement strand
AGGCCGCGCCGTCGCGAGGCATGGCACAGGGCGTTCGGGATGACAGCGAGCGCGCCACCGACCGTCGGCTTCCGCCTTCCGCATCCGGAGCTGCGTCCCTACGTCACCTCTTACTATTTCGCCGACAGCGCCGGGCCGCTGCACGACAATCTGCACCCTGAATGGGGCAATGTCCGCTTCGTGCTGCGCGGCGACTGGCGGATCGAAAAGGCACAGCGCATGACCCCGGCGCCTGTTTCGGCGCTTTATGGTCCGACGGACCGGACTGCCCGATTCACGACGGCGACGGGGGCGCTGCTTGGCATCGGCCTGACACCGCTCGGCTGGGTGCGCATGATCCGAAGCGACGCTAGCCGACTGGCCAATGCGATGGTCCCGCTTGGGAACAATCTCGGTGGCGCGGGCGATGAACTGGCGCGGGCGCTGGCGATCGACACCGACGCGCAATCGCGCGCCGATATGCTCAATGCGACGCTGCTGGCGCGGCTCGCGACCGCACCCGTCGACGACGCCGGCGTCATCGCGGTGCAGGACGCCTTGCTCGACGACACCATCGCCGACGTGCGTGGCCTCGCGCTCAGGGTCGCCTTCGCGGAACGAACGCTGCACAGGCTATGTCTGCGCGCTTTCGGCTTCGGTCCGAAGCGGTTGCTTCGCCGTCAGCGCTTCCTGCGCACGCTGAGCAAAATTCGCGACCGCCTTGATCGACCGCTGATCGGGCTGCTCTACGATGGCTATTGCGATCAGGCGCATTTCAGACGCGATTTCCAATCCTGTATGGGCATGTCGCCGACGGCGTATTTCGGCTCGCCGCGCGAGGTGATGCGCCGCGCCGCGCAAGAGCGGGCGCGGGTCGTGGGCGCGCCGCTCCAGGGATTGCACCGCAAGGCTTGAAGCGCGACGGCAAGGCTGTCCGTCACGCCGCAACCCTCTCCCGCGAAGGCGCGGAGGGGCCTATGCCGCGAGTCACGTCTCGCTCATCCGACAGGAGCCAACCGAAATGGAAAACCTCACGCGCCCCGATGGATCGCATCCGCAGGACTTCCACCTCACCCGCCGCGCCGCCACCGGCATGTTCTTTGCCGGCTATGCGGTCGCCGCGCTGTCGGCGGAGGCCGCGCCGATCGTGACTTCGGGCGACGGGCTGATCGTCGAGGAAGTGACGATCCCCAACGGCGCGGCCAAGCCATTGCCCGCCTATGTCGCCCGGCCGAAGGCGCCGGGCCGCCGTCCCGCGATCATCGTCGTCAACGAGGTGTTCGGCATCCACGCCTATATCAAGGACATCTGCCGCCGCCTCGCGCACCTTGGCTATGTCGCGGTCGCGCCGGCGTTCTTCTATCGCTCGGGCGTCGACCTACCCGCGCTGACCGACATCGCGCAGATCCTGCCGGTCGTGAAGCAAGCGGGCGACGCGCAGGTCGACGGCGACGTGCGCGCGACCTCGAACTGGCTCAAGGACCGCCCGTTCGCCACGCCCGCCAGGATCGGCATCACGGGCTTTTGCTGGGGCGGGCAGGTCGTCTGGCGCTCGGCGATGGTCGATCCGGACATTCGCGCGGGCGTCGCCTGGTACGGCCATCTCGAAAAGATGGTCGCGCGCGCGAGCGAGCTGCACGCGCCGGTGCTCGGCCTCTACGGCGGCAAGGATCAGGGCATCCCGCAGGCCGACGTCGAGGCGATGCGCAAGGCGCTCGCCGCGGCGGGCAAGCGCGGATCTTCGCTTATCGTCTACCCGCAAGCGCAGCACGGCTTTCACGCCGATTACCGCGCGAGCTACGACGCGGCGGCGGCGGCCGATGGCTGGAAGCGGATGCTCGCGCATTTTCGGGCGAACGGGGTCGGCTGAGCACCTGACGGGCTCGTGACGAATCATGGTTAACGCTCTAGCCTCCCGGCTTCGCGAGTCGCGGGCGGGAGGAGCATCATGGATCGCAGCGGACTTGAAATCGAAACGGGACAATGGGTGCAGGAGCGGCGCTGGACATTGAGCGTCCATCGCGGCAGCCTATCGGTTTCGCATGTCGTGCGGCGAATGCGTGTCGATGGGACGGGCGGCGATCAGGACCGCCAACGCATACCGCGCGCGCTGTTCTGGGCCGTGCCGCTGCTCACGTCGGCGGGAATCGCCTCGGCACTGCCGGTCGCACGACCGGGCGCGAACATTCCGAACGGCGTGACGATCGCGCTCGGCGAACCCGAACGCGTTACGAAGGCGAGAATCGCCTTGGCGCACTTCGTGCGACGGCGAAACCCGGTCGTGCAAGACCCTGAACCCTCCTTCGCGGCGCCACCTGCCCTCGCGGGGCCCGCCAACGCCACGAATGCGCCCGTATCGCTCGACAGCGCGCTTTTGACCGCGATGACCCGCGGCGAATTTCAACCATGGTCGGACAGCGCGCGCGGCGTCGGCGGGCTTGTCGTCGTCGGGCCGATCGAAGCGAACGGCGAGGCGCGCTGCCGCAACGTCGTCGTCATGACCCGGCGCTGGGACGCGCCGAACGAGAACGCCGCGAGCGTGCGCTGCCTCGACCGGGACGGAGCGCTGCTACCCGCCGCGACTGAGACGGCGATGGTGACCCCAACGGGAATCGAACCCGTGTTTCAGCCGTGAAAGGGCCGCGTCC
>JACDGO010000446.1 GCA_013821585.1 Sphingomonadaceae bacterium | reverse complement strand
GATATACATCGACCAGCCGCTTCTCGCAGCGGCATGATCAACCAGCGGCGATCCACTTATCCAAGCCGCGAGCCTGTGCAGACGACCGGAGCCACTTCTACGACACGTCGTCCAGTTACGCTTTTTGATGTCGTCGGCCGGCGGTGCAGTCGCCACATCTGTGGGTAGCGAAGCGTGAGGAATATGATGCGAGTGTCGCCTGGAAGCAAAGCAGTCAGTGGATACCAGTGCGCGCGGTGGCTGAGAGCGACCTTTGTGGGCACGCTTCTCCTCCTTGCTGCGGGGGTTGCACACGCCTCGTGCCCCACCGGCGCATATCGATCAGACGGCGGCGATTTTGTCGTCATTGCGGCAGGGCCGTCCGAGGAACCGTCGACGCAACGCTACCTCTTCCGCGATGGACGACGGGGCAAGGTCGGCGACGAAGGCGGACCAGCGAGCTGTGCAGACGAGATCGCGGTCATTCACGGTGTGCCGTGGCCGCGCGTACCCACGACAGAGCGACTGACGACCTTCCCCAGCGATGGCGCGAAGTTGCGCGGAAAATTGATCGAGCCGGCCCGCGGAGGTCGCCGTCCCCTCGTCGTCATGGTCCACGGTTCGGAGCGGACCTCCGCTGTTGCGACCTCGATCTACCCCTATGTGCTGGTGGCACAGGGCATTTCCGTATTCGTGTACGATAAGCGGGGCACTGGTGGATCCGAAGGCGAATACACCCAGAATTTCGAACTGCTGGGAGACGATGCCGCCGCCGCATTGGCAACGGCGCGTACCATGGCTGCGGGTCACTTTAATCGGGCGGGATTCTTTGGCGGCAGCCAAGGCGGCTGGGTTGCGCCGCTCGCGGCGACGCACAGCGGTGCCGACTTCGTCGCCGTTGGCTTCGGTCTCGTCGCGTCTCCGGTCGATGAGGACCTGGAGCAGATGCTGAGCGAAGCAAAGGCAGCTGGCTATGGACCGGATGTCGTCGCAAATATCGTGGCGCTCTCGAAAGCCACCGACACGCTCGTCGCATCCCACTTCAGCAAGGGGTTCGAAACATTAGAGAAATTGCGTCGAGCACATTCGGGACAACCATGGGTAAAGACGATTGACGGGGAATATAGCGGCGACATGCTCCGAACGACGGACGCTGACCTACGACGGATAGGACAGGCGCGCTTCGATAATCTCGAACTCATATGGCATTATGACGCGGTCGCGGTGCTCCGAAACTTGAAGGTCCCGTTGCTGTGGGTGTTGGCCGCGGATGATCGCGAAGCGCCCATCGTTAATACGAGAAAGGTACTCATCAAACTAGTTGGAGAAGGCAGGCCGATCGACCTGTTTCTCTTTCCGAAAACCGAGCACGGAATGTATGAATATGAGACTCTGCCCGATGGCTCGCGCCGCGCGACGCACGTGACGGACGGCTATTTCCGTCTGCTTGCTGACTGGATAAAGGACAGCGCGGCAGGAACTTATGGCCGCGGCGAGAGACTTTGCTCAGAGCGATAGCATGGAAGCCGTCTATGCAGCATTTATCAGGATAATTACCTATGCCCGGTTCTGTTGTAGGTGCAGCCATTGATGCACGTCGATCGGGAACATTTGCGATTGGCGGTGACGTGGTTGTTAACCGACTCGGGTTCGGCGCGATGCGCATTACCGGTGAGCGCATCTGGGGAGAACCCGAAGATCGACCCGAAGCGGTGCGCGTCCTGCGTAGATTACCAGACGTCAACGTGAACTTGATCGACACCGCAGACAGCTATGGTCCGTTCGTGAGCGAGGATCTAATCGCAGAAGCCCTTTATCCTTACGATGGCCTGATGATCGCCACAAAGGGCGGCCTTGTGCGGCCCGGCGTCACCGATGACGGTTGGCCGGCTGTTGGCGACCCCCATTACCTTGGCCAATGTGTGCGCATGAGCCTGCGCCGTTTAAAGATCGATCGCATTGACCTGTGGCAGCTCCATCGGATCGATCCCAAGGTCCCCCGCGATGACCAGTTCGGGGCTATCGCGGAGATGATCGATTCAGGTCTGATCCGCCATGCTGGACTGAGCCAAGTGTCGGTGGATGAGATAATCGCGGCAGGAAAGTATTTCCCGGTCGCGACCGTGCAGAACCGGTACAACGTCGGAGATCGAGCGGACGAAGACGTGTTGCTTTACTGCGAGGCCAACGGCATTGGCTTCATGCCGTGGTCGCCGATCGGTGGTGGGGCGCTATCCACGTCTGTTTGCAACATTGATGCCATCGCGGAGCGTCACCGATGCGATCCGCGCCAGGTTGCCATTGCGTGGCTATTGAAGCGCAGTTCGGCCATGCTGCCGATTCCCGGTACAAGCCGCGTCAAGCATTTGGATATGAATGTCGCGAGCGTCGCAATAGATCTGAGCGACGAGGATATCGATGCTTTGTCAAGCTCTCACCTTCGCAGTGACGGGTAAATCTGCTTTCGAACATGATCGTCGCCTGTTGCCGAATGTCCGGCCACGGTCGCAAAGAATCGCCCCCGAACAACAGTCTACTCTGGTTGCTTTCTGCTCGGCGAGCCGATGACTGTCGGCGGTTGCAGACTGCATCCCAAACGACTTCGTCGCAGTGCTTTACCCAGATCGAGCGAACTGGCAGAGTCAGTCA
>JACDGO010000445.1 GCA_013821585.1 Sphingomonadaceae bacterium | reverse complement strand
GCGCCGCCGCGCCGAGCGCTCCGGCCGCGAGCAGGATCGCGGCGCTAGGCCGAAACGCCATGCGCCTTCATCAGGTCGTAAAGCGTCGGGCGGCTGATCCCGAGCAGCTTCGCCGCGTTCGAGACGTTGCCTTCGGTCCGCGCGAGCGCGCGCCGCACCGCGCGGCTGTCCGCCGCGTCGCGCAGCGCCTTCAGGTTGATCACGTCGCCCTCCTCGGCGCCACCCCGATCGAGATCGAGGTCGGCGGCCGTCACCAGCTTGCCGTCGGCCATGATCACCGCGCGCTTCATGCGGTTTTCGAGTTCGCGCACATTGCCCGGCCACCCCCAGCGGTCGATCGCCGCGAGCGCGTCGGGCGCAAGGCCCTTCACCGCTGGGTTGAGCTTGGCATAGCGCTGCACGAACGCGCGCGCGAGCAGCCCCGCGTCGCCCGGCCGCTCCGCGAGCGCGGGAATCCTCACGACGATCTCCGCGAGTCGGTAATAGAGATCCTCGCGGAAGCGCGCGTCGGCGATCATCGCGTCGAGATCCTGATGCGTCGCGCAAACGATCCGCGTGTCGACAGGGATCGCACGCCGCCCGCCGATCCGCTCGATCGTGCGCTCCTGAAGGAAGCGCAGTAGTTTGACCTGAAGCGGCAAGGGCACGTCGCCGATCTCGTCGAGGAACAGGGTTCCTTCGTGCGCCTGCTCGATCTTGCCCTCGGTGGTCTTGATCGCGCCGGTGAACGCGCCCTTCTCGTGGCCGAACAGCTCGGCTTCGAGAAGGTTCTCGGGGATCGCTGCGCAGTTGATCGCGACGAACGCGCCGCCCTTGCGCGCGCTCGCCTCGTGCAGTCCCCGCGCGAGCAACTCCTTGCCCGTCCCGCTCGCGCCGAGCAGCATGACCGACACGTCGGCGTTGGCGACGCGTTCGATCGTGCGCGCGACCTTGAGCATTTCGGGCGCGGCGGTGATCATCCCGCCGAGCACCGTGCCGCCGTCGGCGCGCGCGAGCCGCGCGTTCTCCGCCTCGAGCGCGTGAACATGGAACGCGCGCGCGACGATCAGGCCGAGCTCGTCGATATCGACCGGCTTCGAATAGAAATCCCACGCGCCCGCGGCGATCGCGCGCAGCGCCGATTCGCGCGCGCCGTGGCCCGAAGCGACGATCACCTTGATGTCGGGCTTGAGCCTCAGCATCTCGTCGAGCGTAGCGAAGCCCTCGCTTACGCCGTCGGGATCGGGCGGCAGGCCAAGGTCGAGCGTCACCACCGCTGGCTCCTCGGCGCGCAGCGCGTCGATCGCGCCCGCGCGGTCACCCGCGACGATCACCTCGTAATCGTCATACGCCCAGCGCAATTGCCGCTGCAGCCCCTCGTCGTCCTCGACGATGAGCAACTTCGGCTTCGCGCCCCGATCATACTGGACATCTCGAAGAGTCATGCCGCGTCGGCCTCCGCCCATCCCGTCGCCGCCGGCAGGCGGATGGTGAAGCGGCTGCCCTTGCCGGGCTCGCTCTCGACATCGAGCCGCCCGCCCATCGCCGCGATCAGCGCGCGCGCCTCGTGCGCGCCGATGCCGAAGCCGTCAGCCTTGGTCGACGCGAATGGGCGGAACAGCTCGACGCAGATGAAGTCCGCGGTCATCCCCGCGCCCTGGTCGATCACCGCGATCGCGGCCTCGCTGTCCTCGTTCGACAGCGCGATCGTCACCGGCTCGGCCGCGCCGCTCGCCTCGATCGCGTTCTGGACGAGGTGGGTGAGCGCGGTCTCGAGCCGCGCCGGATCGGCGACCGCGAATAGCGCGTCGTTCCCGGCGACGACCACCGGATGCTGCGCGCGGCGCGCGGCGGCGACCTGCGCGGCGAGCGGGCCGATCGGGCACGCGCGCGGGATTTCGGGCCGCGCCTTGTTGTGCTGCGAAAGCCGCGCGAGCAGGTCGTTCATCCGCGCGGTCGAGCTTTCGAGCGTCGCGATCATGTCGGCGCGGAACTCGGGCTTGTCGATGTGCCGCTCGGCGTTGCGCGTGACGAGCGTCAGCTGGCTCGCGAGGTTCTTGATGTCGTGCATAATGAACGCGAAGCGGCGGTTGAACTCGTCGAAGCGCTGCGCTTCGCTGAGCGCCTCCTGCCCCTGCGCCTCGGCGAGGTAGCTCGCCACCTGACGCCCGGCGACGCGCAACAGATCGAAATCCTCCCAGTCGAGCGTGCGGTCGATCACCGGCCGGTCGAGGAGCACCGCGCCCGCGAGCCGGTCGAAATGGATCAGCGGCACGATCGCCCAGGCCGCGGGATCTCTCAATATCCATTCGGGAACGCTCGCCGCTTCGCCGCTTTCGTCGCGGCGCAGCGCGTCGAGCTCGACGATGCGCCCGGTCGCGAGCAGCGCCGCGAGGCGCGCGTCGGGGGCGTGAAGCGCCGGCGCGCGGTTCCATGCTGCATCGGGGCTGACGCCGGCTCCGTCGGGCAATAGCAACAGCCCCGAAGGCGATTCGGTGATGTCGGCGACCGCCTTCACCACGCGGACGTCGAGCGCGGCGGGCGCATCGCCCGGCCGCCCGAGCGTGTCGGTGAAGCGCAGCCATTCAGCGCGGTAGTCGTAACGGTGCGCGAAGACGTGCTTGGCGAGCATCACCCGCGCCCAGGCGCGC
>JACDGO010000444.1 GCA_013821585.1 Sphingomonadaceae bacterium | reverse complement strand
CCCGCGACTTCCTCCGGCGTTCCCGCGCGCCCGACGGGGACATTGGCTTCGAGGCTCTTGCGATAGGCGGCGTCGTCGAGCGCGCGTTCGTTCATTGGGGTCAGGATCATGCCGGGCGCGATCGCGTTGACGCGGATGCCGGCCTTCGCCTCCTCGAGCGCCATCGTTTCGGTCAACCGCTTCATCCCCGCCTTCGCCGCGCAATAGTCGGCGGCGCCCGCGCGCACGTCGTCGGCATGAATCGAGCTGATGTTGACGATCGCGCCGCCCGCCTCCACCGTGTGGAGCGACCGCACGAAGCGCCGCGAGGTCAGGAACGCGCCGGTCAGGTCGGTCGCGATCAACCGTTCCCATTGCGCGAGCGCCATGTCGGCGACGGTCACGCCGCTTTGGTTGAGTCCGGCCGAGTTGACGAGGACGTTCGCCGGCCCGAACGCCGCCTCGGCCGCCGCGAAGCCCGCCTCGACAGAGACTTCGGAACGGACGTCGACCTGGATCGCCAAGGCATTGCCGCCCGCCGCCGCGACCGCCGCCGCCATCGCGTCGGTTTTGGCGAAGTGGAGGAGCGCGACTTTCGCGCCGGCCGCGGCGAATGCTTGCACGCACGCAAGGCCGATTCCCGATTCGGCTCCGGTAACGGCGACGATCTGCTGGACCTGGATCACGACGGCGTAACGAACGAAGGCTGCAAAATTTCCGCTGTCCTACAGCAAACCGATCCGGTTATGCCCGAGTCGAATCAGAGGAATGCCCATGGATATCGACTTGCTCATCGGCGACGTCATCGGCTGCGAGGGCGGCTACGCGAATCACCCCGGTGATCGCGGCGGCGCGACACGCTGGGGAATAACCGAACCGGTTGCACGCGGCGACATGCGCGTCTTTCCGCGCGAGGAGGCAGTTGCGATCTATGAGCGCATCTATTGGCTGCGCCCCGGCTTCGACCGCGTCGGCGGCCTGGCGCCGGGGTCGCCGCCGAGCTGTTCGACACCGGCGTCAACATGGGGCCGGCGGTCGTGGTGTCGTTTCTTCAGCGCGCATTGAACGCGCTCAATCGCGGCGCGGCGGACTATGCCGACATCGCGTCGGGTACGCGCATCGACGACGCGACCGTCGCGGCGCTGACGGCGTTCCTTTCCAAACGCGCGCCGCACGGCGAGGCGGTGCTCATGAAGGCGCTCGAGGCGCTTCAGGGCGAGCGCTACCTCGACCTCGCCGAACGGCGGCCCGCGAACGAGGCGTTCCTCTACGGCCGGCTCGCCAACCGCCTCGGCTGACACCGCCCGCAACCTTCACCTTATTCACCTTTCGGAGGAAAAAGTCGTGGTTCTCGATGCACTGATCGCCCCGATCGCCGGGCTGATCGACAAGATCATTCCCGACCCCAAGGCGCGCGACGCCGCCAAGCTCGAGCTGCTCACGCTCGAAGGTAGCCAGGAGATGGACGCGATCAGGACGCAGGTGACCGCGATCGTCGCTGAGGCGCAATCGGCCGACCCGTGGATCAGCCGCGCGCGGCCGAGCTTCCTCTATGTGATGTACGCGATGATCCTGTGGGCGATCCCGATGGGCCTGATCGCCGCGGTCCAGCCCGGCATGGCGAAGGGGATTTCCGACGGCATGACGAGCTATCTCAACGGCATCCCCGATTCGATGTGGACGCTCTTCGGCACCGGCTACCTCGGCTACAACGCCGCGCGGACCTGGTCGAAGGCGAAGGGGCTGGAACAGTGACGGCTTGCTCCGCGCCGCGCGTCCGCTAGCGTGACGCGATGACGACCGTCCTCCTCCTCATCTGCTCGAACATCTTCATGACGGTCGCCTGGTACGGCAATCTGCGTTTCCCGGAGGCGCGGCTGGGGACTGTGATCGTCAGCTCGTGGGGGATCGCGCTGATCGAATATTGCTTCGCGATTCCCGCCAACCGGATCGGCTATGCGCACGGCTTCAGCGGCGGCCAGCTCAAGGTCATCCAGGAAGTAATCACGCTCGTCGTGTTCGCGGGGTTCGCGGCGGTGGTGCTTAAGGAACCGCTCGGCCTGCGCCATCTCGGCGCGTTCGCGTGCCTGGTCGGCGCGGCGGCGTTCATGTTCGCGGGGCGCGGATAGACTTGCCATTCGCGCGGCGATTGCGGAAACTGCCGCCGCCAACGGGATGAGGGGAATCCACGATGAGCGATAACCGACCGGCCGACGTCGGTCGACCGCCGGCGCCACGCGCCAATCCGATCGTCGAGCGGGTCAAGGCGATTCTACTGACGCCGAAGACCGAATGGCCGAGAATCGAGGCGGAAAGCACGACTCCGGGCGAAATCTTCCGGACCTACGCCGTGCCGCTCGCGGCGATCGGGCCGGTCGCGCGGCTGATCGGAAGCGTCGCCTTCGGCTATTCCTTCTTCGGCGTGACGTGGCGGCCGTCGCTCGGCGGCGCGATCGGATCGGCGATCGTCTCCTATGCGCTGTCGCTGCTCGGCGTGTGGGTGCTAGCGCTCGTGATCGACGCGCTCGCGCCCAATTTCGGCGCGACGAAAAACCGCGCGAACGCGTTCAAGGTTGCCGCCTATGGCGCGACCGCGGGCTGGGCCGCGGGAATCTTCGGGCTGATCCCGTCGCTCGCCTTCCTGTCCATCCT
>JACDGO010000025.1 GCA_013821585.1 Sphingomonadaceae bacterium | reverse complement strand
CGACGAGGATGTTGGCGCGAGTCTCGACACCGTGCCGCAGCGCCACGGCGTGCGCCGGCAACATGATCCCGGCCGCCACATAGTCGTCGAGCGTGAATACGGCGACGGCGGGCTTGCGGATCGCAAAGGCCGGCGCGGCGACGACGGGCGGCAACAGTCCCTCGAACCGCTCGCCGCCTTCCGGCAGTTCGGCCGAAACGCGAGGGGACCGGGCGTGAACCTCGACGCCGACGTGGTGCGCGACCAGGCGGACGATGCGCTCGCCGTCCGCCGCGCTCAGCAGTTCGCCGGTATCGCGGATACCTTCGCCCAACCGATCGACCCAGACTTTGCCGTCCGGGTTCAGCATCACCTCGATGACCGAAGCGTCTTCGAGCCAAGCCGCGATCGATGGCCCCAGCGCCGTGCGCAACATCCGCGCGCCGCGTGATCTAGCTTCGGATCGGAGTGAGTAAGCAGTCAACAACTGGCCCCTGGATTGGACCGGGCGAACCGCCGCCCGGCGTCAGGAGCACAGCAAGAGAGCCAGAAATATCCGCGTCGCAACAGCTAGTTGCCGGCGTAGTAGAGGGGGCGGCAGATACGACGCCGTGGGCGAAATTGCCGTCCGACTAGAACAAGCCGAAAGTGGCTATTCAGTCCGAATCGGACGCCGTCGAGCGCGGCCAGACATCTTCCGGTATCTCGTCCAGCAGGGTCTTGCCGCTGGCGAAGCGGCGGCCGAGCGTCTCGATAAAGCCCTCGTAGCGTTTGCGCCCCTTCACCTGCGCTGCTGCCTGATCCTCGTCGGGCAGCGGCGGCGTCACCGACAGCCAGAAGCGGACGAACAGGGTCAGCGCCTCGGTGGTTAGACCAGTGTTGCGTTCAAGCCTCTGGACCTGACGCGACAATCGGTCGAGCCGACGCGCGAACGCCGCCTCCATCCGGTCGGCGCCGTCTGGCGACAGGTAGGAAGCGACCGCCGCCTCCACGATCGCCGAGCGCGAGATGCGTCGGCGGATCGCCAGCTCATCGACCTGCTTGGCGAGCGCGGGCGGAAAATAGACGTTGAGCCGGGTTCGCATGTCGGCCTCCTACAGCTCGATGCCGTCGCCGGGATCGAGCGACGCCTGCCGCGCCAGCCCCTGCATCCGGCGGCGGACGGCTGCCTGTCGGGCCGCGTCGTCCTGCTCATCATCGACGATCGCAAACTCCTGGGCGGGCGGTGGTGCCGTCTCCGGCACAATGGCGACATGCTCGGGCAACTCGGGTTCACGGCGCAGCCCGCCGTTGGCGGCGTCTTCCTGCGCACGAACGATGCGCGCCACGTCGGCAGGATCGGCGGCGGCTGCACGCCCGGTCCAGTCGTCGGGACGGGCAGCGCCGGCAGCTAGTTCGGGCGCGGCCATGATCCGCTCGGCGAGGCGCTGATCGCGAAAGTAGCGCGCCTTCTTCGCGCGGATCGGATGCACGCCGGCCACCATCAAGATCTCGTCGTCGGTCGGGAGCTGCATCACCTCGCCCGGCGTAAGGAGCTGGCGGGCGGTCTCCGATCGCGATACCATCAGGTGTCCGAGCCAGGGCGACAGGCGATGTCCGGCATAGTTCTTCATCGCCCGCATCTCGGTCGCGGTGCCGAGCGCGTCCGACACGCGCTTTGCGGTCCGCTCGTCGTTGGTGGCGAAGCTCACGCGGACGTGACAGTTGTCGAGGATCGCGTTGTTCGGGCCGTAAGCCTTTTCGATCTGGTTGAGCGACTGCGCGATCAGGAACGCCTTGAGTCCGTAGCCCGCCATGAACGCCAAGGCGGACTCGAAGAAGTCGAGCCGGCCGAGCGCCGGAAACTCGTCCAGCATCAGCAACACGCGATGGCGGTTGCCTTTCGGCGTCAGCTCCTCGGTCAGCCGGCGCCCGATCTGGTTGAGGATGAGGCGGATCAGCGGCTTGGTGCGCGAGATGTCGGATGGCGGCACGACCAGATAAAGCGTCGCAGGCCGTTCGCCCTCGACCAGATCCGATATGCGCCAGTGACAGGCGCGCGTGACCTGCGCCACGACCGGGTCGCGGTAGAGGCCGAGGAACGACATGGCGGTGCTGAGCACGCCCGAACGCTCGTTGTCCGATTTGTTCAGCAGCTCGCGCGCGGCAGAGGCGACGACGGGATGCACGCCCGCTTCGCCCAAGTGCGCCGTCGCCATCATAGCGGCCAGCGTCTGCTCGGTCGTGCGGGCGGGATCGGACAGGAACCCCGCGACGCCGGCCAGGGTCTTGTCGGATTCGGCATATAGGACGTGGAGGATCGTGCCGACCAGCAGCGAATGGGAGGTCTTCTCCCAATGGTTCCGGCGCTCCAATGACCCTTCGGGATCGACCAGCACGTCCGCGACATTCTGCACGTCGCGCACCTCCCACTGGCCGCGCCGCACCTCCAGCAGCGGGTTGTAGGCGGACGATGCGGCGTTGGTCGGATCGAACAGCAGCACGCGGCCGTGCCGCGCGCGGAATCCGGCCGTCAGCGTCCAGTTCTCCCCTTTTATGTCGTGGACGATCGCCGACGCCGGCCAAGTCAGCAGCGACGGCACCACCAGGCCGACGCCCTTGCCGCTGCGGGTCGGCGCGAAGCACAGCACATGCTCGGGGCCGTCGTGGCGAAGATAGTCGCGGTCGAGTTTGCCGAGCACCACGCCGTTCGACCCCAGCAGCCCGGCACCGCGAACTTCCCGTGCGGTCGCCCAGCGCGCCGAGCCGTAGGTTTCGGCGTTCTTCAGTTCGCGCGCGCGCCAGACCGACATGCCGATGGCGACGGCGATGGAAGCGAACCCGCCCGACGCGGCGATGAACGCGCCCGTCCTGAATATGTCGCGTGCATAGGCATCGAAAGAGAACCACCACCAGAAGAAGGCCGGTGGCGGATAGACGCGCCAGCCGAAAACCACGAACCAGGGCGATCCCAACTCGGGCTGATAGGCGAGCGTGGCGGCGGTCCATTGGGTTGCGCCCCATACGCCCGCGAGCACGATCACGAACACGATGATGATCTGGCCCCACAAGATCTTGGTCGCGGACATGGATTTCCTTTCGGTTAGAGGCCGAGATCGCGCTTGCGGCCGAGCGTCCAGTCGATGCCGCCAGCGGCGCGGACGATGCCGGATACCTGGCGACCGAGTTGCTGTTCGAGGGCGCTGGCCCAGGGCACAAGGCGGAAGCCAAGGCCGTCGTCGATCATGGCGAAGCGGCCGGACGCGAGCGCGAGGCGCTGGCGCACGATGCCCGCGACCTTCTCGCCGCTGGCGGTCGGGCGGTAGGCAAGCCCGGTCTCGCCCGCGATCTTCGTGCCAACCGAGTCCAGCTCGCGCTTGCGCAGCGTGTCGATCAGGCCGCGCTCAAACACGGTGCGCTCGCCAAAGCGGCGCGCCAGTCCCTCACGGACGAGATAGTCGGTGCGCGCGTCCATCGCGCGGCGCACCTCCGCGCCGAAACCGCCGTCCACGACGCCAGTGCCGCGCTCGATCAGGCGATGGTCGAGCCAGGTCGCACCGGGCGCCTTGATCTGTGCTGCGAGGTCGATGTCCGACCGCGTGGTGAGCACCAACGTCGGCTTCGCCTCGCCGGGCCGGCCGACGCCGCGTAGCTCGACGATGCCGCCGAGCTTGGGGCTATGCTCCAGCGCCTCGATGCCGGGCAGCCGGACATGGTGCGTGCGGCCGTCCGTGCCGTCGATCACAACATAGGCCGCGCCATACAGCTCGTCGTGCAATCCCTTGTCGATCAGCCGACCGGCGATCGGCTTCTGCGGCGCGCTGGTGACGACGGCGTAGCTGTCGAGCGGCCGATCCTGACCATGCTCGCGGAGCGCTGCGCCGATCGTACGAATGATGTCGCCGCGCGCGCCCAGCTCGCGCAGCTTCGCCGCCGCGCCCTCCGCGACCGCCCATTCGCCCGGCTCGCCTTCGGCCGCGAGCCCCATCGTCTCCAGATGCTGCAAGCGCCCGACCATCAAGCGGCGGAGCTGCGGGTCGTCGGTGCCGGGCTGCTCGGGACGCAGGTCGATGACGCCCAGTTCGTCCGACGCGCGCTTGATTTCGGTATCCAGACGAGTCCAGCGCTCGGCCGTCACCTCGCGTTCGACGTTGCGCTGAACCTCGTGCTCCGGCTTTGGTCCAAGTTCGGCCTGCGCCAGCTCCTCGGCGTTCGAGCGCAGATTATGGCTGATGTAGTCGCGCGCCATGACAAAATCGGCGCCGGTGTCGGTGACGCCGCGCACGAGCAGATGGACGTGCGGGTTGTCGGTGTTCCAGTGATCGACCGCGACCCAATCGAGCCGCGTCCCCAGGTCCGTTTCCATCTGGCGCACGAGGTCGCGGGTGTATTCGTGAAGGTCGGTCAGCTCGGCCGCATCTTCGGGCGACACGATGATCCTGAAATGGTGCCGGTCATCCTTGCAGCGGTCGGTGAAGCCGCGATCATCCGCGTTGTCGCCAGCCGCGTCGAACATGCGCGTAGCCGATCCGTCGCGGGTAACGCCCTCGCGCTTGAGGTAGGCGACGTGCGCGGACAGCGGCGCCATGCGGTGCCCGCCCCGGCTGCGGTGATTGACGGGCAGCGCCTTCACCATCACACGCCGGCCCGAGCCGAACAGGCGGCTGCGCGCGAACGCGGTGCGGCCCCGGCCGAAGTTGGATTGACCGCGGCGGGTCGGTCCGCTCCAGGCGCGGCGCCCGTTGCCGCCGCTCATCGCGGCAACCCGCAGCACCTCCGCGACCAGGCCGCGCGCATTGCGGCCCTGCGCCTTGCTGCGCTTGGCCTTGCCCGGCCGGACGCGGAAGTCGCTGTCCTCGCTCATGGCCGGGGCGCTTTCGGCCGAAAATGGGCTGTAGTGCCATTCGAAGCGTTGACTTTACTGGCTTTTTGCTTCCGCGCGGCACGCGCGCCGACCGACGCCCCCGCGTGAAGCCACGGAAAAGCTACGGCTTTTCGGCTGAACGGGGTGGGCCTTGTATCTTGCCCTCGCCCTCGTCTGTCCCTGCCGTTTTCTCCCTCCCCAGCCACTATGCTGCTTCGGACAGATGATGGGGGCCACAGGCCGATCATTGCGGTCGACCCGCGCGGGCGCGGGGCACGAACAGCGTGTCGCGCGGCTCATTAGCAGACGGATCGGTAGCTTGAACGCCACCGGCGTCGCGGCGGTCTGACTGAGGTTCAGGCGCAGCTTCGCCGTCGCTCGACCGCACATCAACGGCATCTGAAGCGGCGGCTGTGGTGCGCATGAACAGCGAGGCGCGACGCCATGCAAATGGATCAGACGGAGCACTGACGGCCACCTCCGCCGCGCCCGACGTGCCGATGATCGGGGCGAGCTGGGCGAGATAGCCGACCGTCTCGGCGGGCAAAGGCCGGCCGCGCGACAGATAGTCGTCGTAGCGGCCCGGCCCAGCATTATAGGCCGCCAGCATGGCGCTGGCATTGCCATAACGGTCATGCATCGCGCGCAGATAAGCCGCGCCCGCCATTATGTTGTCGCGCACATCGAACGGATCGGCACCAAGGCCGTAACGCACGCGAAGCCCCGCCCAGGTCGCGGGCATGATCTGCATTAAGCCCATCGCCCCGGCGCGCGAGACCGCGCGGGAATTGCCGCCGCTCTCGACGCGCATGACCGCCCATATCCATGCTTCGGGGATGCCGAACCGCCGCGCGGCGTCGGCGACATGAACGGTGTAGGGATGGACAGCCGCCGATCGCGCGGCCGGCACTTCTTGCGCCATCGCCGGGACAGGCGCAGCGCCACCGGACAGCAGGACGACGGCAATCACAATCGCCGATCCGACTCCGCGCCACCGCCAGCCTGCCAGCGTGCTCGCTACGGCAAAGGGCGCGCGCGGTGCGCTGGCCTTCGGCCGCCCTTGACCTTCGCTACGCGCCCCGGCCGGCCTGCGACCGAGCGGGACGAAGGGATGAGACGGCTGACCCGCGAACAAAGGGATGGGGATAAAACGCACCGGCTCAGTCCTGCTCGCGCGACTTCGGCTGACGGTTCCAGCGCAGCGACCAAGCCGATTTGTCGCTAGTGCTCTGGAATAGCGCGGCGCGGATCGGCTGTGCGAAGGCAGGGTCGTCGATGCGCAGCGAGACGTAATCCCCGGCACGCTCGCCGTTCTCGTTCCAGCCGGCGCCGATCTCCGGGCCTTCATCGCCGTCGCCGCGGTGGACACGCCAGTCCGGTGCCTTGCCGGCGTCGCTCTGCTCGGCCGGAACGATCGAGATGCGTATGTCGAGCGTCGCCGTCTCGATAATGCCTTCATAGCCGTTGGCGGTGCGGAAGAAGCTGCCGATCTGCATGATGATCTCCTTTGGGTTGGCGGTTGGGAAAGCGGGTCAGCGCCAGGTCAGCGGCGCGTCGGGTGTGTCGCGAGTGAGGATCGGGATCGCGAGGCCGAGTACGGTCGAGGCGGGCAGCGGGCCGAAATATCGGCCGTCCATGCTGTCGGCGTGATCGGGGTTGAGCATCAGCAGCTCGCCGGCGCGAAGCGTGCGGCAGCCCTGCCAGACGGGCAGCGTGCGGCCCATGCCGTCATGCTCGCGGGCAACGACGACGGGCCGTGCATCGACGCTCACGACTGCGCCGATGCGGCAAACCCGCTGCCCCGGCTTGGCCGCGATATGCTTCAACAGCGGCACGCGCTCGCCGAGATAGCCTCGCCCCGCCAGCCACCGCGCCAGCGGCGCGGGCGGTGTCACCGCGACCAGCGCACCGTGCGGCGGGTCGCGAACAGGCTGTATGCTGTAAAGCCCGATCGGTGCGCTCGCGCTGGCGTTCCAGACGACACGCGGGAGCGGGTCAAGCATCGCCACGGCGGCGAACGACGCGCCGAACAGCGACGTGGCGGAAACCGTCGCAATGGTCCATCCACGGCGCGTCATCCTTCGATCTCCCGGCGTTTCAGCCAAGCGCGATGACGCTCCAGCGTGTAGGGGCGCGGCTGATGACCGGCGGCGATGCGGTTGTGAACGTGCCGCCAATGGTCGGGCGCGGCGTCGCAGGGATCGACGCCGGCCGCCTCGGTCGCGTCGATCGCGGCGAGCACCTGCTGGACCTTGGGCCAGCCCTCGATCTTGAGCAGGATGTCGCCACCGGGACGCACGAACGGCAGAGTCGTGAATGGCTCATCCACCGCGACCGCGCGCACCACGTCGATGCGCGAGATGATCGTGCCATAGTCGTTCGCCGCCCAGCGGACGAACGCAAACACCGCGCCAGGCCGGAAGCTGACGATGCGGCGGCGGCGGTCAACGATCTCGTCCACGGCGACGCGGCCGAACCTGACCCAGTGCTCGATCCGCTTCTCGATCCAGGTCAGCTCGAGGCGCGTCATGCCGTCGTCGGACGGCTGGCGGTGACGCATGGGCGACGGCGGGACGGTCATCGCCGGCTCCGTGCGAGGGCCGAGCCGTCGCGGGGCATGAGGTCGTCCTGCCCCGGATCGGAGGTCGAATATTTGATGCCGAGGTCGGCCCAGGCGCGCAGGTCGTCCACCGCGTAGACGACACGGCCGCCGATCCGGCGATAGGCCGGGCCGGTCCCGAAATAGCGGTGCTTCTCCAGCGTCCGCCCGGATAGCCCGAGGAAGCGGGCGGCTTCCGGCGTGCGCAGGAAGCGAGGCGGCAGGTTGGTGGGCGTATCGGACAAGGGACGGCTCCTGCGGGCAGTGACGGCAGGAGGCGAAAATGGCGAAGCAGGCGCGGCGGGGTGGAGTATGAAGATGTGCAACCGCACGGATGTGACCACCCAGAGTCGGCATCAGCCTGAGGTTACCCTTTAAAGCGCAACAGCAGTTCACGCCCACAGTTGGCCGCAGGGCGGTCGTTCGGCGCTCCTCGAACGCGACGCATTCTGACCGGGTCTATGACCCACAGAATGCTGCGGATCACGAGCGTGTGTTGCAACCGACCGGGCGCGGATCGCGCGATGACTGCTTCGGAGACACAGCCGGAAGAGACGGCTATTCTCGTGCAATGCTCGGGAATCTCAGGCGGTGGGCGCAGACCCTCAAGCGCGACATCATCGCGCTGTGGCTGGCGGCGCGTGATTTTCGCACACCTTGGTATGCCAAGGCGGTCGCCGGTAGCGTTGCCGCCTACGCGCTGTCACCGATCGACCTGATCCCCGACTTTATTCCTATTCTCGGTTATCTTGATGATCTGATACTCGTGCCGCTCGGCATTGCCCTGGCTGTGCGCCTAATTCCGCCACCGCTACTCGACGAATTTCGGGCGGCCGCGACGTTGCGGAGCGAACGTCCCGCCAGCACATTGACCGTCGTTGTCGTCATCACGGTCTGGGCCATAACCCTCGCCGCGACGGCGTGGTGGGCATTGCCGCTCGTTTCTAAGCTGGCTGGCGGGTAGCTCAAACATGGATTTTTTCGTCGTCGGCATGGTCGCCTTCCTTGCCTCGGGCCTGACGCTCTACTCGGGCTTTGGCTTGGGAACGGTGCTGCTTCCAGCCTTCGCGTTGTTTTTCCCGATAGAAGTCGCGGTCGCCGCGACGGGAACGGTCCACCTACTCAACAACCTTTTCAAGGGAAGCCTGCTCGGCCGTCGCGCCGACTGGCGCATCGTCGCCCTGTTCGGCCTCCCTGCCGTCCCGGCCGCCGTGGCCGGGGCCTGGCTGTTGGGAGAGCTGGGCGGCACGCCGCGGCTGTTCACATGGGGCGCGTTCGGCTGGGAGTTCGGCCCTACCGCCGCCGGGATCACGATCGGCGCGTTGATGATCCTGTTCGCGTTATTGGAGGTGCAACCCTGGTTCCAGCGGCTCGCCGCCCCGCCACGACTGATCCCGCTTGGTGGGATCGTCACCGGCTTCTTCGGTGGCCTAACCGGACAACAGGGCGCGTTCCGCTCGATGTTCCTGCTCAAGTCCGGGTTGGACCCCACCCGGTTCATCGCCACGGGCGTCGTCACCGCGGTGCTCGTCGATCTGGCCCGGCTGCCGACCTACGCCGCTAGCTTCCGCGGCAACGTAGGCCTGGGCGGGCATGGATGGGCGTTGGTCGGCGTCGGGACGCTCTGCGCGTTCGTCGGGGCGTTCCTCGGCGTGCGCTACCTCAAGAAGGCGACGATTGGCGTGGTGCGGGCGATGGTGGCCGGGCTGATGCTGCTAATCGGTGCCGCGCTGGTCACGGGTTTGCTGGGCTAGGGCTGCGGTGTCCAAACCGAACGGTTGCGAAACCGGTGCGAAGGTCCGCCTTCGGGATGTTTGGCCCTGTAAGCGGACGGATTGCTGACCCCCACTCACGGCCCTCAAAGTGTACGTTACGACCGTTGCCGCGACAATCAGCGGATGCGCAGCAGCTTGCGATAGTCGCCGTTCATCATCGCGGTTGCGTCGCGGACCAGGCGGACGACGAAAGATCGGGCGGCGGAGATTTTCCATTCGGTGGCCGAAAGCCGGGCCGCATCCGCGCGCCCGAGTGCGGCGGCGATCTGCCGGTAGGTCGCTCCGCCGAGGCGCAAGTCGAGTGCGCGGAGCATCAGGTCAAGCCGAGCGAGCCGGTAGGTGGTGAGCGGCCAGCCGCGCGGCAGGGGCCCCGGCACCTTGCCTAACAAGCTGCGATGGAAGCGCAGCAAGGTGGCGATGCGGGTGACGAAATCCTTGTCGAGCGGGACGATCGCGGCGAGCTTGCGGCCGGGCGTCGGGTCGCGCAGCCAAAGCCGATGTTCGCCGGCAGCATCGGCGACGATAATGTGCCGCCCGTCGAGCCCGGCTTGGTCGGCGAGCAAAGCGCCGAGCGACCGGGGATCGACGGATACGGAGGAGAAACCGTCCGGCGCGGCGTCGAGGATGACGGTAACGGCGGTCAGTTCCGAGCGCCAGGCGACCGGCTGCGAGAGGTCATCCGGCGCAGTGGCGAAAGGACAACCCCCATCGCCGCGCGAACGCCGCTTGCGCGGCATCCTGCGCGACGGAGCCGTCCGCGATGCGTTTCAGCATCTGCGTGTGTTCGGCTCGATATGTGCGGTTTCGTTGCAGGAATGCGGCGGCATATTCGGAACGTCCCAGCCGATCCGGCGGTTTGCCGGACGCTCGCCTGGGCGAGGAATGCGATGCTGGCATGACTGTCTCCTCAACGGGCAGGCGTAGCCTGACGCCGCGAGGATTTCGGCTTTTGGAAGAATAGGATAGGGCGAAGAACGTCGGCTACGGTGCTTCCGATTCGGTTTAGTTTCGATTTAGAATTAACCGTCAAACCACACGGTTCGGACCCAGCAGATAGGCGTAGCCGATCTCGGTCATCCAGCGCGCGCGGGCCAGATGTTTGTCATGGACGGCGCGAGCACGTGCGGGTTCTGCCGAAGCGTCAAGCCCGAAGATCGCTGCCGCGACCTCTTCCCAATCCGCGCCCTCGTCATCGGCATCGATCAGGCGGAGATAGTCTGCGAGATGCGCTTCGTCATAGGCGGTAAGCACCGTCGATTCAGGTGGATGATCCTGAAATGCCAGTCGTGTCATGCTGCTGTTGCCCACTGGCGTTAACCGATCCCGCTAGAAACCACTCAGTTTGTGCGGCAGTTTCTACATCATTGGTTGCATGCCGCGCATCACGCTTCCCCCGCCAAAACACTGCGGATCGGACGATCTGCTCGCTAGGACCATAGGTTGCCGCGCTGAGTATGATCTCGTCGCGTATTATAATGCGTAGCGCCATAATACGCGACTGCCTTCTAACCTGCGGATGGACATCCGCAAGGTCTTTGGAGCGAACGTACGCCGATTCCGCATCGCCGCTGGCCTGAGCCAGGAGGCTGTCGCCGAACGTATGGGGGTGGATCGCGCCTATATCAGCGCCGTCGAACGCGGCATACAGAACGCGACCCTAATCTTGGTCTGGGAAACCGCGCAAGCCTTGAAGGTCTGCCCCGCACAGTTGCTCGACGAGACGGCAATCGCGCCGGCGGACGAGGCTGGAACAGCCTAGCGGCCGAGGTGCGATACGAAGCGCCAGAAAGCTCTTTTGAGAGTCGCAAACCCCGCCTGGATCGCTCCGGGCGGGGCTGCGGCGTGTCGTCAATCGCGGCGACCGTTACCGTTGGGGCGCGACCAGATGAGCGAGTAGGTCTCGCCGCCCTCGTCGTCGAACAGGTTTGCGTAGATCGGAGCATTGAAGCTCGGATCATCGAGCTTAAGGCCGAGATAGTCGCGGTTGTCGTTCGAGCGCTTGGCCCAGGCTGCACCGATCTCGGCGCGGCCCACCATCACGCGGTGCGAGGGGGCGTTGTCGCTGGAGCGGTTGGCTTCGGGGACGATGCGGACTCCCCGGGCCTGGACCGAGAGGGTGACGATTTCGCCGGTATATTCGTCGCCGGACTTCTTGAAGGTGCCGATGGTAGCCATGATGAGTCTCCTGATGTTGCTTCGAGCCCGCGCCCATCGCGGCCTCGATGGCGATCACGGGACCGGGGCTATCGCCGCCGCATCCGTAGGACCGCAGCGCAAGCGGAGGACCGCGAACGCGCCGTTTCTTGGCTCGCGAGGAATGCGCCCGAAGGGCGCAGGGGAAGAAACTGCGCAGGCGTGGTTGCGGCTCAGGCGATAGAGGCGAAGCCGTCCCCGGTCAGATCAAGCCGGAGAGAGGCCGTGTGGGAGCGGGAGCGCGGCGGGCATGTCAGGGAACCCAAGCTGCACCCGGACCTACCAAGATAGTAGGCAATTGAGACCGGCTGACACGCTTCAAACGTGTTCAGGAAGGTAGCCGAATCGCCAACAGCCTCCTGGAAGGACGGATCGCCCGTAGCCGTGCAGAAGGCGGTGTGTGATCGGCCCGAATGGAGATGCTGAGCGACCAGCTTCTATTTTGCGAAGTGAGCCTCCCAGTGCGCCGTTGCGATCATCCTGCAACTGCCGACGGCGAGGGATGGCGCGCTGCGTCTATCGACCAGCGTCCGCCACCGGCAACCAGCACATAGATGGCCGCCAGCAGCATCCCCAGTCGGTCCGGGTTTGGTGCGCCCTGCTCGAGAAGCCAAAGCTGTCGATGCCGCAAACCCTGAAGATCACCATTCATGGCCGAGCAGGATTGGCACCTTGGTGCTAGTGATCGCGACGATCACGATGACGATCAGCGTCGGCAAAGAGGCGCGCGAGAACAAGCCGATCAGGACCAGGATGCCGCAGATCAGTTCGACCCACCCGACGAATGGCCCCATCACTCGGGGGCGAGGATCAGCCGCATTAGGATGGCCCAGCGCGAACTTCCCGGCGAGCGCTACCAATCCAAACTCTTCCCGGCATTTCCCTTCCGGCTTATTTGCACCACACTAGCCGATGCGTCGTAACGCTGCGTGCCATCGGTCGCGATGCAGATCAGCGACCCGTCGATCATATGTTGGAGTGACATTGGCAAAGGCGGAAGCGCCTACTCGCGCTCCCGCCAAAGTAAGTTCAGCCCCACGGATCGTAAATATGGACGATAGTATCGGGGTCGCCGTCATAGTCATCGGACGGCATCACGCCATAAGCGGTTCCGGCCTTGAACAGGGTAACGCAGACCATCAGCGTTTTGGCGAGGCTCCAAGCGTTCTTCTGGGCGAGGGAAAGTGACATCGTTCCGGCTCCTGTCTGGGAGGCGGGGACCATCCCCGCTCGACAGGCGCCCGATGTGTTCGGCGCAGGGCCGCAATCACCGCCGAGGCGAAGCCTCAAGGCCGCACGCGCGCGTAGCGGACCCTTTACGGGTTGATGG
>JACDGO010000443.1 GCA_013821585.1 Sphingomonadaceae bacterium | reverse complement strand
CCACCACCATCGACGCGAGCGCCGAACGCCGGAAATCGGGGTTGCCGGTTTCGGGCAGGAAGCTCGCGATCGCGGTCCAGTCGCGAATCCGCCCGACCATCGCCTCGATCCTCAGCATCGCCGCATCGAGCGCGAGCACGGGGCGGCGCAGCACCTGATGCAGCACTGGCTCGGCGCGCGCCCTGACCCCGCCATAGGCGGCGATGACATCGTAGAGGCTCGCCCGCCAGTGCGTATGCCGGTCGGTCGCCAGCCCCTCGGGCGCGCCGCGCGCGAACACGTCGCGGCCGAGGCGGTCGCGCGCGATCAGCCGCGCGCCCGCCTCGCGCATCGCATCGAGACGCAATAAACGCTGTTGCAGCCGGAACGCCAGTTCCTCGGGGCTCGGCTCGTCCTGCTCGCCCGTCGGCAGCAGCAGGCAGGATTTGAGATAGGCGAGCCACGCCGCCATCACGAGATAATCGGCCGCCTGTTCGAGATGCGCCGCCCCCGCCGCGCGCAGATAGGCGAGATATTGATCGACGAGCGCGAGGATCGAGATTTCGCGCAGATCGACCTTCTGCGCGCGCGCGAGCGCCAAGAGCAGGTCGAGCGGCCCCTCCCACGCGCCGAGGTCGAGAGTGAGGACGGGTTCCTTGGTCACACAAGCGCCAGGAGCGCGTCACGCTTGGCGACGCTTTGGGCGAAATCCGGCCCGTCGATCGGCTTGGCCCAGGCCATCGCGCGGTCGAGCCGCGCACGCGCGGGATCGCCGATCGCGCCGACCGAGCCCGCGACGTCCGTCATCTCTGCAATCTCGCCCGAGCAATGCAGCGCGACGTCGCACCCTGCCGCGAGCACGCCCGCCGCGCGCGCGCCGAAACCGCCGCTCAATGCCCTCATGCCCAGATCATCGGACATCAGCAGCCCGTCGAAGCCGATGCGCCCGCGGATGATCTCGCCGATGATCTTCGGTGACAGGCTCGCGCAATTCTCCGCGTCCCAGGCCGGATAGACGACGTGCGCAGTCATCGCCATCGGCGCGTCGTTCAGGCGCTCGAACGGCGTCAGGTCGCGTTCGAGCGCATCGACGGACGCATCGACCACTGGCAGTTCGACATGGCTGTCCGCCGTCGCGCGCCCATGCCCCGGCATATGCTTGACGACGCCGACGCAACCGCCTTCGCGCAATCCGTCGAGCACCGCCCGGCCGAGCGAGGCGACCTGCCAGGGATCATACCCCAGCGCGCGATCGGCGATGATGTCGTGCGCGCCCTTCTCACGCACGTCGAGCAGCGGCAAACAATCGACGGTGACGCCGACGTCGGCGAGCATCAGCGCGAGCGCGCGTGCGTTGGAGCGGGCGGCTTCGAGCCCCGAGATCGGCGCGAGGTTGTAGAGCCGGTCGAACGCCTCGCCGTTCGGAAACGCGGGCCACTCGGGCGGCTGCATCCGCGCGACGCGCCCGCCCTCCTGGTCGATGAGGATCGGCAGGTCGTCGCGCCCGTCGAGATCGCGCAACGTATCGGTCAGCGCGCGGAGCCCCGCGCGGTCGACGATGTTGCGCTTGAACAGAATGTAACCTGCTGGCTTCGCGTCGCGGAAGAACGCGCGTTCGTCGGCGGTGATCTCGGGTCCGGACAGGCCGTAGATGACGGGAGTCATGGCGATCCACTAACCCAAGTCGTCATTCCCGCGAAGGCGGGAATCCATAGGCATCGAAGGTGCCGAAAAATGGACTCCCGCCTGCGCGGGGGTGACGGCCTGTTGGGGAGCCTGCCCCCGCGAAGGCGGGAGTCAGTTCACCACCATGCAATTCTCGCCGGCCACTTTGAGCTTGCCGCAAATCGTCCCCGCGTCGCCGCCCGCGTTCGCGCGCAGCCGGTAATAGGTCGCGCCGCCGACCGTCGCGGTCGCGACCGATTTGGAGAGGGGAGCGAGATAGCCGAAACGCTTCGACAGCGACACCCAGGCCGCGTTCGCCTGAGCCTCCGAGTTGAACGCGCCGAGCTGAACCATCGTCCCGCTCGCCGCCGCGCCGTGCGCGTCCCCGGCGGGCCGGGCCGGCGGCGGCGCGACGAGCTTTCCGCCCGATGACGGCACCGCCGCCGTCACCGCATGCTTCGCGGCCGGCGCAGCGCCGGGCTTGCCGGGCGTCGCGCGATTGCCCGCGACCGGCGCTTCCGCCGTCGAGTTCAAATCGATGCGGCCGTTCTGATCGGCGCCTTCGGACGTCGCGAACGCGCTGTCGCCCTGCCCTTCGACGCGCATTCCTCCGGGCGAGTCGGGGCGGACCTTATAGTCGCCCGCGGGCGCGGCGATCAGCCGTCCGTCACCCTTGGGCGTCGCGGCGCGGTGCCTGAGCGCCCAGACGCCACCGACCACCAGCGCGAGCGCGGCCAGCGCCGCGATGACGAGCGCGATCAGCTTGCCCGCCGGCACGCCGTGTTCGGCATCCTCGTCGTCGACCGCCTCGAGCCACGGCAGCCGGTCCTCGTCGTTCAGCGCATCGCGGTCGATGTCGGTCACGTTTCATCTCCTCGGCCGCAGTCACGCCCATGATGGCGAGGCCGTTCCCGACAATCTGCCCGATCGCCGCAGCGAGGAAAAGCCGCGCGCGCGTCGTTTCGGGCTCGTTAACCAACAATATGCGTCGTTT
>JACDGO010000442.1 GCA_013821585.1 Sphingomonadaceae bacterium | reverse complement strand
GGCCAGCCGAGCGCGGCGCCGCTCGCCGCGCGCGCGCGGATGCACAACTGCGCGCAGCAATGGCACGTGGCGAAGGCGGCGAACAAGATTCCCGCCGGCCAAACTTGGCCGCAATATTGGAGCCAGTGCAACACGCGCATGAAGGGCTGAACATTCAGCCGCGTTTGGGGATTTCCAGCCCGCGCGCGACCGCGGGCCGCGCCAGCGCGCGGTCGAGCCAGGCCGGGACGTGCTTCAACGCGTCGTAATCGACGAGATCGCGTGCTTCGTAGAAGGTGATGAGGTTGCGCACCCAGCCGATCGTCGCGGTGTCGGCGATCGTGTAGTCGTCGCCCATGATCCAGACGCGCCCATCGAGACGCGCGTCGAGGACGGCGAGCAGCCGCTTCGCCTCCGCGACATAGCGTTCGAGCGGGCGCTTGTCGGGCCAGTCCTTGCCGGCGAACTTGCTGAAGAAGCCGACCTGCCCGAACATCGGACCGAGCCCGCCCATCTGCCAGAAGACCCAAGCGATCGTTTCCCAGCGCGCGACCGGGTCAGCGGGAATGAAGCGGCCGGTCTTGTCGGCGAGATAAAGCAGGATCGCGCCCGATTCGAACAGCCCGAGCGGCTTTCCGGCGGGACCGTCGGGATCGACGATCGCCGGAATCTTGCCGTTCGGGTTGAGCGACAGGAATTCGGGCGTATGGCTTTCGTCTTTCATGATGTCGACGAGGTGCACCTCGTAGGGAAGCCCCGTCTCCTCGAGCATGATCGACGCCTTCACGCCGTTGGGCGTGTTGAGCGAATAAAGCTGGATGCGATCAGGCTGCACCGCCGGCCAGCGCTTCGCGATCGGGAATTCGGAGAGATCGGTCATGGGATCAGCAGTCCTGCGAGCGCGGCGGACATAAGATTGGCGAGGCTGCCGGCCGCGAGCGCTTTCAGCCCCAGCTTCGCTATCACCGGGCGCTGGTTCGGGGCGAGGCCGCCGGTGACCGCCATCTGGATCGCGATTGAGCTGAAGTTGGCGAAGCCGCACAAGGCAAAGGTGACGACCGCGACGGTGTGCGGCGAAAGCGTCGCCTTGGCCGCGCCGAGGTCGATGAAGGCGACGAACTCGTTGAGCACGACCTTGGTGCCAAACAGGCCGCCCGCGCGCGCGGCTTCGCCCCAAGGCACGTTGAGGAGATACATGACGGGCGCGAAGACGCTTCCGATGATCGCCTGAAAGCTGAGGCCGGGATCGCCGAACCACGCACCGACGCCGCCGAGCAGCCCGTTAGCGAGCGCGACGAGCGCGACGAACGCGAGCACCATTGCCCCGACCGCGACCGCGAGCTTCACGCCGGTCTGCGCGCCCTCCGCCGCCGCCATGATGATGTTCGCCGGATGCTCGTCGCCGAAGGTGATGTCTCCCACGACGACCGGCTCCCTGCCCGCGTCGGCGGGATCGTCGGGCATGATGAGCTTCGCCATCAGGATGCCGCCGGGCGCGGACATGAAGCTCGCCGCGAGCAGATAGGGGAGCAGATCCTTGCCGAGCATCGACGCATATGCGGCGAGAATCGTGCCTGCCACGCCCGCCATGCCGACCACCATCACGCAGAAGAGCTGCGATGGAGTCAGCGCCGCGAGATAGGGGCGGATGACCAGCGGCGCCTCGCTCTGCCCGACGAAGATGTTCGCCGCGGAACCGAGCGATTCGACCTTCGAGATGCCGGTCACATACTGGATCGCGCCGCCGATCCACTTCACGACGAACTGCATGACGCGCAGATAATAGAGGATCGAAATCAGCGCGGCGAAGAAGATGATGACTGGGAGCGCGGCGAGCGCGAAGCTGTGGCCGCCGAGCTCGGGCTTCGCGAGCGGCCCGAAGATGAAGTCGATCCCGGCCTGTGCATAGCCGAGCAGGTTCGACACCCCCCGCGCCATCGATCCGATGACCGCAATACCCCAGGGAACGTAGAGCACGAGCGTGGCCAGTCCCGCCTGGAGCAGGAACGCCGGACCGACGACGCGAAGGCGGATCGCGCGGCGGTTCGACGAGAGCGCGACCGCGATCAGGACAATCAGCGCGATGCCGGCGATGCCGATAAGAATTCGCGTCATCTTCCCCCCGGATTATTCTCAGTCACCGTTCGGGCTGAGCTTGTCGAAGCCTTGTCCTTCCTGCATCCGGCGATGAAAGCAAGGACAGCCCTCGACAGGCTCAGGGCAAACGGGGTTTTATGTGGTGCCCAAACCCGATAGCAGACCGGGATGACCGCCCCCGGCATCCCGCGTTCGCTGTTCGTCTTCGCGCTGCTTTACGGCGGGATGGTGTGCATCGCGGGCGTGCTCGGCGCAAAGCAGGTCGCGATCGGGCCGCTCGCGGTCGAGGCGGGGATTCTCGCCTTCCTGCTGCTCGTCGTGCTGGCAAGCGCGGTTTCCGAGCTGCACGGGGGCGACACCGCGAACCGCCTGGTGCGCTTCGGCTTCCTGCCGCTGATCGTGTCGATGATCCTGATCCGCGTCGTCATCGCGCTACCCGCCGCGCCCGCGATGGACGCGGGGCGGCTGAGTGCGTTCGAGACGACGCTGGGCCAAGGCGCGCGGCTGATGCTCGCGGGGTTGATTTCCTACGGCATCTCGCAGACGCTGAACGTCACACTGTTCG
>JACDGO010000441.1 GCA_013821585.1 Sphingomonadaceae bacterium | reverse complement strand
CCATATGATTGCCGGTATCGGACATCATGTTCCCGGCGGCGTCATTGAGCTTGTCGGCGGTGTTGCCCGCGGCGGCGCCGGCCTTGTCCATCGTGTTCGCGGCGCTGTCGAGCGCGTTGCCCGCGGCGGTGTCGACGTCGTTGATCGCCTCCGCGGCGGTCGCGTTCATGTCGCTGACGGTCGTGTTCGCGGCTTCGGCGGTGTCGTTCTGCGCTTTGGGGCTGCAACCGGCGAGACCGAGCGCGGCGACGGCAGCGAGAAGAATGACGGACTTGTTCATGGATGACCCCTCGGTTGACTGCTGACCTATCCGTCGCGGATCGCCACGGCGCAGCAAAGCTATCCGCGAGGCCGGGAGTTGGCAATATGCTTGGCCTCTCCCGCCGTGATTGACCGCATATAAAGAAATCTTTATATGCGGCTTCCGATGACATCGCTGATCGACATCTTTCGCGCGCTCGCCGATCCGACCCGGCTCAGGATCGTCGCGTTGCTGCGCGCGATGGAGCTTTCGGTGGGCGAGCTCGCGCAAGTGCTCGGGCAGAGCCAGCCACGCGTGTCGCGGCATGTGAAGATCCTCGTCGACGCGGGTCTCGCCGCGCGGCGGCGCGAGGGAAGCTGGGTGTTTCTCGCCCCCGCACCGACGCCGCTTGGGCTTCCGCTGTTCGCGTTACTCGACGCCGGCGCCGGAAGCGCTGGCGATCATTGGGCGAAGGCCGACCTCGCCCGGCTCGCCGCCGTCCGCGCCGATCGCGCCGCAGCGGCGGAGCGCTGGTTCGCGCTTCACGCGGGCGAATGGGACGCGATCCGCTCGCTCCACATCGCCGAAAGTGCGGTCGAGGACGCGATGCGCTATTTGCTCGGCGACGACATCGGCCGGCTGATCGATATCGGCACCGGCACCGGGCGGATGCTCGAGCTGTTCGGCGGCGCGGCCGCCCACGCGGTCGGCATAGACCGCAGCCCCGAAATGCTTCGCCTCGCGCGCGCCAAGCTCGACGGGCAAGGCTGCGAGCTGCGCCAGGGCGATGTCGCTGCGTTGCCGCTGCCCGATGCGGCCGCCGACACCGTCATCATGCATCAGGTGCTGCACTTCATCCCCGCCCCCGAAACCGCGATCGCCGAGGCGGCGCGGCTCGTCGCGCCGGGCGGACGGATGCTGATCGCCGATTTCGCGCCGCATCAGCGCGAGGAGCTGCGCGTCGAACATGCGCACGCGCGCCTCGGATTCTCGGATGCGCAGATCGCCGGCTGGCTCGCGAACGCCGGGCTGGCACTCGAGCAGACCGAGGAACTCAGCGGCGGCGCACTGACGGTCAAGCTCTGGCTTGCCGCCCGGCCCGCGCAATCCAGGGCGCTCGCTGCATGAACCTCTCGCTCTCCCAGCTCGAAGAAGCACGCCGCGCGCTCAATGCGCCGCTGTTCGCCGACGTCGCGGGCGACATCGACGTGTCGTTCGAATTCTTCCCGCCCAAAAGCGAGAAAATGGCGGAAACACTGTGGGAGTCGGTGCAGACGCTCGCGCCGCTCGGCCCGCGCTTCGTTTCGGTCACTTACGGCGCGAGCGGATCGACGCGCGAGCGCACTCATGCCACCGTCGCGCGCATCGTGCGCGAGACAAGCGTGCCCGCCGCGGCCCATCTGACCTGCGTCGATGCGTCCCGCGACGAGATCGACGCGGTCGCGCGCGATTACTGGGCGGCGGGCGTACGGCACATCGTGGCGTTGCGCGGCGATCCGCCGGTCGCGGGCGCGCGGTTTGAGGCGCATAGGGACGGCTATGCCAACGCCGCCGCGCTCGTCGCGGGGCTAAAGGCGGTCGCGCCGTTCGAGATTTCGGTCGCCGCCTATCCCGAAATCCATCCCGATTCGGCGAACGGCCAGGCCGATCTCGACAATCTGCAAGCGAAGCTCGACGCGGGCGCCGATCGCGCGATCACGCAGTTCTTCTTCTCGCCCGAAGCCTTCTTCCGCTTTCGCGACCGCGCGGCGGCGGCGGGGATCGACGCCGAGATCGTCCCTGGCATCCTTCCCGTCTCGAACGTCGCGCAGACGCGCAAGTTCGCTGGACTGTGCGGCGCGGCGATCCCGCCGTGGATGGACCGGCTGTTCGAGGGCCTCGACGACCGCCCCGCCGCGCGCCAGCTCGTCGCCGCGACGATCGCCGCCGAGCTCTGCCGCCGCCTCTACGCGGGCGGGGTCCGCCATTTCCATTTCTACACCCTCAACCGCGCCGAGCTCAGCTACGCGATCTGCCACCTGCTCGGGCTCAGACCGACGGCGGCGGCGCGGGAGGAAGCGGCATGAGCAAGGTCGAGGCCCTCCGCCGGGCGGCGGCCGGGCGCATCCTGATCAAGGACGGTCCCTATGGCACCGCCATCCAGGCGCACCGGCTCGACGAGGGCGACTATCGCGGCGCGCTCAATCTCACCCACGACCAGAAGGGCAACAACGATCTCCTCAACCTGACGCGCCCGGACATCGTCGCCGCGATCTGCGACGCCTATCTCAACGCCGGCGCGGACATCGTCGCGACCAACACCTTCAGCGCCAATGCGATCAGCCAGGCCGATTACGGCGCCGCGCATCTGGTCGGCGACATCAACCGCGAGGCGGCGCGGATCACGCGCCGGGCCGCCGACGAGAGC
>JACDGO010000440.1 GCA_013821585.1 Sphingomonadaceae bacterium | reverse complement strand
GCGACATAGACGGCGTGTCGGCTTTCCATGTTCTCGAGCGCGAAGGCGGGTTCGCGCGTCATCACGCGGTCGGGGCGAAGCGCCATGATCCGCGCCGCTTCGCTTGCCGTTTCCATCCCGTCGGCGTCGCGCTCGCTGGCGAAATTGATGTGGCTGGGAAACGCGTATTTGCTTGGCAGGCAATGATGACCGAGCAGATAAAGCACCGGCTGGCCGTCGTAGATATAGGGGCAGTTGCAAGACCCGGAGAGCGCCGCGACCAGCCGCTCCGCGACCGTCGCGTCGCCGCGCTTGGTCTTCTTGACGTGCAGGACGATCTGCCCCGCGACCAGCGCGATCGCGAGCATCGCTAAGGCCAGCCGGCGGCGGCGTTCCATCGCGGGTGCTGCAGCGATCGCGGCGGGCGCGACGACGGGCAACGCGTAGTGATCGAAATAGGTGCCGAACACGATCACGCCGAAGATCGAAGCGGCGAGCCACAGATGCACGAACCGCAATTTTTGCTCGCGCCAGTTCGTGGCCGCGAGCGCGACCAAGGGCGCGAGGATCGCGCAGAGGATCGCGAAACGCCCCGCGACCGTCGCGAACGGATGATGGCCGCGCCGCGCGATCGAAACGAAATTGGCGAACACGAAATCGTCGAGGTGGCCGATCGACCAATAGGCGCCCGCCGCGAGCGCGGTCGGTGCAAGCGCGCAGCCGATCCACAGCGTCGCGTCGGCCAGGATCGACGCGCGCGCGTCTTCGCGCCAACGCAGCCAGACGAGCGTCAGGCCGAAGAACACGCCTTCGAACACCGCCGCATATTTGATCTGCATCGCGACGCCGATCAGCAGCATGGCGATGCAGCCGTTCACGCGAACGCGCGCGCCGCGCTCGACCGTGCGCGCAACGATCATGGCCGCGCCGAGCACCAGTGGGTTGTAGAACACCGGCGACTGGCCGCCTTCGCCGCTCGCGAGGTTCAGCCACAGCATATAGGCGAGCGCCGCGAGGAGCGCGCCCAAACTCCCGGCGAAGCGTCGCGCGAAGATGAAGACCATCCATGCCGTGCCGATGACGATGGCGGTCGCGACGAGGTGATATTGCACAATGCCGCTTCCGCCGAGCAAGCGAATGGCAGCATAGACGAGGAACAACCCGACCGGCTTTCGGTCCCACAGGTCGACATAGGGGATTGTGCCGTGGAGCAACCGGTCGCCCGCGAGCAGGTAGAATTGCTCGTCAAACTCGGCGAACGGATAGCCGAGCATCGTCCAGCGCACGGCGAACGCGGCGAGGGCGATTACGACGAACGCGAGCCGGGGGCTCGGCCCGGCGATGGGCTTTACTAGCGCCGCCGCCACGTCACGAACGACGACGCGGCGTAGTTCCACACCGATCCGATCACCGCGCCCGCGACGCCCGCGACCCACCAGCGATAATGGTTTGAGAACGCCAGCGCGCCGACGCCGACGTTGGCGATCGCGCCGATGCCGCAGACGAGGTAGAAGCTGAGCAACCCGCGCACGAACGCCCAGCCGCGTAGCTGCCGGTCGCGATAAGTGAGCGCATTGTTGAGCGCGAAGTTGAACAGGATCGCAACCGCGACCGCGACCGCCTGCGCTTCCGCGAACAGCGCCCCGACCGCGAGCGCGAAGCGCAATGTGACGAGGTGGACGCCGAGCCCCAGGCCGCCGACCGCGAAGAACAGCAGCAGCCGCGTTGGCAGGAAGCGCCCGACGCTCTTGTCGACGAGCAGCAACAGATATTCGACCGCGACCGCGGAGCCCATCTTGCTTGTCCCTGCCGCGCGGTCGCGGAAGCGATAGGGAATTTCGACGACCTTCAACGATCGGGGCGACGAGGCGGCGAGGTCGAGCAATATCTTGAACCCGATTGCCGACAGCCGCGGCTGAAGCTCGCGCACGAGGTCGCGGCGGATCGCGAAGAAGCCCGACATCGGATCGCTCAAAGGCGTCTTGAGCACCAGTCCCGCGAGCCGCGTGGCGAGCGCGCTCGCTTTCGCGCGCCCTTCGTCCCAGTCCCCGACCGATCCGCCGCTAGCGTAGCGCGTGCCTACGGCAAGGTCGGCGCCGTCTTCAGCGACGGCGCGATAGAGCGCGGGTAGGATCGACTCGTCATGCTGCATGTCGGCATCGATCACCGCGACGATAGGCGCGGCGGTCGCCATCATCCCTTCGATCACCGCCGTCGAAAGTCCGCGCCGCCCGTAGCGGCTGATGATCCTCACGCGGCGGTCGGTGCGCCCGATCTCGGCGACGCGCTCCGCCGTGCCGTCGGTCGAGCCGTCGTCGACGAAAATCACCTCATGCTCGATGCCGTCCAGCGCGCGTTCCAGTGCCGCGAGCAAAGGCTCGATATTGCCGCGCTCGTTAAGCGTCGGCGCGATCACCGCGAGTTGAAGGCCCCCCTTCATGCGGTCAGGCGAGGCTCTTCGATGCCTGTTCGAACACGTCCTTCGAAACGCCGGGCGCGGCGAGGATGCGGTCGAGCGCGGCCTTCATCAACGGCTGCCTGCGCTCGTCGAAGCGCCGCCAGCGGCCCAGCGGCGGCACCATCTTGGCCGCGGTCTGCGGGTTGATCGGGTCGAGCGCGACGATCTGCTTGGCGAGGAACGCGTAGCCCGCGCCATCGGCGCGGTGGAAGGGC
>JACDGO010000439.1 GCA_013821585.1 Sphingomonadaceae bacterium | reverse complement strand
CGATAAAGTCGGCGAAGGCGACCGTCGCGCCGCCGACCATCACGGGGCGCCGCGCGCCCGAGGCGACGGTGAAGATGACGAGGAACAGCAGGGTGGTCATCGCCGGCGCCCAGACCGTCTGGAGCTGCACCTTGAAAAAGCGGCGGACCTCCTTGATATAGAGGGTCTTCAGCCCGCCCCAATTGACGTTGCGGATCACCGGCACGCCCGGCTCCGGCAGGGTCATGCTTTGGGGCTGGCCGTCCATGGCCGCCTCGCCTATCGGCTGGCGGCCGCACCCGCAAGACACGTAGGATATTCATGGCCTGGACCGACGAACGCATCGAGCAGCTCAAAACGATGTGGGCAGGCGGCAAAACCGCCAGCCAGATCGCCGACGAGCTCGGCGGAGTCAGCCGCAACGCTGTGATCGGCAAGGCGCACCGCCTCGGCCTTCAGGCGCGCCCGTCTCCGGTCAAGCCCAACGAGGTCGAGAAACCCGCCGCCCGCGAAGCCGCGCCGCCTTCACCTCCCGCGCCGCCGAAGCCTGCGCCCAGGCCTGCTGTCGAAGCTTCCACTCCGACACCCGCCGCACCTTCCGGCCCGCGCGTCCCGCCGGCCTCGCCATTTCCTCCACATGTTCCGACCGGCCCGACCGGCGCGCAGTTACGTTCGGTCGGCCCCGGCGGCTTCCTGCGTCAGGGGCCGGGCGACCAGGCGCCGCCCTCCGCACCCGCGCCCGCGCGCCGTCTCGTTCCCGCCAAGCCGAGCCCGGAGATGGCCGGAAAGACGACGCTGCTCGAACTCAGCGACAAGATCTGCAAATGGCCGCTCGGCCATCCGGGCGAGCCCGATTTCCACTTCTGCGGCAAGGTCGTGAACCCCGGCTTTCCCTATTGCGTGCAGCATTGCGGCCAGGCGTATCAGGCGCAGATGCCGCGCCGCGACCGCCGCCCGCCGCCGCCGCTCCCCTATGGCGGCCCGCGCGTGCGTTGAGCTTGCACGGCTGACTCGGCCGCCCGTATAGCGACGGCGCATGACCGACCTGTTCGCCGCCGCAACCTCATCGACGCCATCGGATTACGACGCCTCTTCGATCGAGGTACTCGAAGGCCTCGAGCCGGTGCGCCGCCGTCCAGGCATGTATGTCGGCGGCACCGACGAGCGCGCGCTGCACCATCTCGCGGCCGAAGTGCTTGACAATGCGATGGACGAAGCGGTCGCTGGGCATGCGACGCGGATCGAGGTGACGCTGGACGCCGGGAACCGCCTGGCCATCGTCGACAACGGCCGCGGCATACCGGTCGATCCGCACCCGAAATTTCCCGGAAAATCTGCGCTCGAAGTCATCATGTCGACGCTGCATTCGGGCGGCAAGTTCGACGGGAAAGCCTATGCGACGAGCGGGGGGCTGCACGGCGTCGGCGTCAGCGTCGTCAACGCGCTGTCTTCGGAAACGACGGTCGAAGTCGCGCGCAACCGCGAGCTCTATCGCCAGCGCTTCGCGCGCGGCGAGACGCTCGGCCCGCTCGAATCGCTCGGGCCGACGCCCAACCGGCGCGGCACGACGGTGTCGTTCGTGCCCGACACCGAGATTTTCGGCGAGTTGGCGTTCAAGCCCAACCGCCTCTACCGCCTCGCGCGCTCGAAGGCCTATCTGTTCGCGGGCGTCGAAATCCGCTGGAAATGCGCGCCCGAAATCATCGCCGATGAAACACCCGCCGAAGCTGTGTTCCAGTTTCCCGGCGGTCTCGCCGATCATCTCCGTGAGCAAGTCGGCGAACGCGAGTGCGCGACGGCCGAATTTTTTTCCGGTCTGCAGGATTTCCCCGGTGACGCGCAGGGCCGCGTCGAATGGGCGATCGCCTGGCCGCTGTGGAGCGAAGGCAGCTTCTCCTGGTATTGCAACACGATCCCGACGCCCGACGGCGGCACGCACGAAGCGGGCTTGCGCGCCGCGATCGTCAAGGGGCTGCGCGCGTTCGGCGCGCTCGTCGGCCAGAAGAAAGTCGAAGGGCTTCAGCCCGAGGACGCGGTCGGGCCGAGCGAGGTCATGCTCTCGGTGTTCGTCCGCGATCCGCAGTTCCAGAGCCAGACCAAAGACCGGCTGACCAGCCCCGAGGCGGCGCGGCTGGTCGAGAACGCGGTGCGCGATCATTTCGACCATTTCCTCGCCGACAATATGGACCGCGGTCGCGCCCTCCTCACCTATGTCATCGACCGGATGGACGAGCGTCTCGCGCGCCGCGCCGAGCGCGAGGTCAAACGCAAGACCGCGACTTCGGCGCGGAAGCTGCGCCTGCCCGGCAAGCTGACCGATTGCTCGTCGGACGATCCCGCCGGCACCGAGCTGTTCATCGTTGAGGGCGATTCGGCCGGAGGCTCGGCCAAGCAGGCGCGCGACCGCAAGACGCAAGCGATCCTGCCGATCCGCGGCAAGATTCTGAACGTCGCGTCGGCGACCCTCGACAAGATCCGCGCGAACAGCGAGATCGCCGACCTGACCCTCGCGCTCGGCTGCGGCGTCCGCGACGGCTGCGTCGCCGAGAATCTGCGTTACGAGCGCATCGTCATCATGACCGACGCCGATGTCGACGGCGCGCATATCGCGACCTTGCTGATGACCTTCTTCTTCCAGGAAATGCCCGAGATCGTCCGCGCGGGGCATCTCCACCT
>JACDGO010000024.1:7512-12856 GCA_013821585.1 Sphingomonadaceae bacterium | reverse complement strand
AGCTCACTCCATGCCGGTCAGATTATCGTGGAGGCGCCCGAGCAACATGATCATCCGGTCGAAGTCCACGGCGGAAAACCCGCCTATCGCCGCCGCGTATACCGGTGCGGTCGCCGCTCGTGCTTCTACCACTTTCCCGCGGCCGGCGTTCGACAGGAACACTTCTGTCACTCGGGCATCTAGCGTGGAGGGCGCGGACGTCACGAGGCCCGCATCAGCCATGCGTTCGAGGATCCGCATCATCGTCGATAACTTGATAACGCTCGCCTCGGCGATCTGGCCTATGCTGCGCGGCGACCGTTCGCCGAGCACCATCAGGACCCGCCAGGTCGGGATGTCGATAGCGATGCCGCGCAACCGTGCACTGATCACGACATTATAGTGGCCGAGCGCGCGATTAAGCAGGTAAAAAGGGTAGCGATCCACCCTGAACGCGCCCGATCCGGGGTTACCCAAAGGTCGCTGGTCCAATGAGTTGCGGGTTTTCGCCATGCGCGCGGCGTACCTACCGGCCGGGCATTCCGCAACGCATCAAAAAACTTGCATAATCAAGTAATATTTGGCATGGGCCGACTCGGCATGAGATCACCGCGGGAGATGGCTGATGACGACACTCGAGGATTTTGCCCGATCGGTCGCCGACGGGTCGATCCGAACGATCGACCTTACGCAGACGTTGTCGGAGGATACGCCGGTTCTGATCCTGCCTGAGGAATTCGGGCAGACGGCGCCTTTCAGCCGTGAAGAAATCTCGCGCTACGACGAGCGCGGCGTCGCTTGGCACTGGAACAATTTCACGACGGGCGAGCATACGGGCACGCATTTCGATGCGCCCGTCCACTGGGTGACGGGTAAGGACCTGCCCAACAATACCGTCGACAGCATCGCACCAGCGGATTTCGTCGGTCCCGCGGTCGTGATCGACGCGTCGGCCGAATGCGCCGCCGATCCCGATTTCCAGCTGACCGTCTCGTTCATCGAGGCTTGGGAGGCTCGGTACGGTCGGATTCCCCGGCGCGCTTGGGTGCTGTTCCGCACCGACTGGTCGAAGCGATCGGTTGAAGATTACGTCAACCGACGCGAGGATGGCGCGCATACGCCTGGACCCGATCCGCAAGCAGTCCGCTTCTTGATCGAAGAACGCGACGCACACGGCTTCGGTGTCGAAACGATCGGGACGGACGCCGGGCAGGCGCATCTGATGGATCCCGCGTACCCGGCGCACACCCTGTTTCACGGCGCGGGCCGCTACGGGCTCCAGTGCCTCGAAAATCTCGATCAGCTTCCGCCTACTGGCGCGGTGATCGTGGCGGCTCCGCTCAAGATCGGCGGCGGGTCGGGCAGCCCGCTGCGAGTTCTCGCATTCGTCGCCGCGTGATCTGACATGGCGGAACGGTCGTTCAAGAAGGAGGTCGAGCATCTCCGGCTCGGCGCCGGCGAAACATTCCAGGGCGAGGGTATTCTCGCGGTCACCAAAGCGCTGCTTCAGTCGGGCGTCGCCTATGTCGGCGGGTACCAGGGTTCTCCGATCAGCCACCTGATGGATGTGTTCGCCGACGTGGACCCGTTGCTCAAGGAACTAGGCGTCCATTTCGTATCCTCGGCGTCCGAGGCGACCGCCGCGGCTATGCTGGCGGCATCTGTCAATTACCCCCTCCGCGGCGCCGTCGCCTGGAAGTCGGTGGTCGGCACCAACGTCGCGTCCGACGCGCTGTCGAACGTCGCCAGCGGCGGCGTCACCGGCGGCGCGTTGATCATCGTCGGCGAGGATTACGGCGAGGGCTCCTCCATCATGCAGGAACGCACCCATGCGTTCGCGATGAAATCCCAGATATGGCTGCTCGACCCCCGCCCCAATCTTCCCTCGATTGTCGAGATGGTGGAGCAGGGCTTCGCGCTGTCGGAGGCATCCAACACTCCTGTCATGCTGGAACTGCGTGTGCGCGCCTGCCACGTTACCGGCAGTTTTGTCGCCAAGGACAACAAACGTCCGTCGTTGACCGTCGGCCAAGCCGCCGCGAACCCCGTGCGGACGCTCGACCGTATCGTGCTGCCGCCCGCCAATTTCCTTCATGAAGTAGAAAAGATCGAGCAGCGTTGGCCGGCGGCGCTGCGTTTCATTGCCGAGCAGCGGCTAAACGAGCACTTTGGCCCGGAGGGCGACGACATCGGCATCATCGTCCAGGGCGGCCTCTTCAACATGCTCAACCGCGCGCTGGAGCTTGCCGGACTATCGGACGATTTCGGGCATGCCCGAGTGCCGGTTTACTGCCTGAACGTCACCTATCCGCTGATCCCCGAAGAGGTGTCCGCGTTCTGCGCGGGCAAACGCGCCGTGCTGATCGTCGAGGAGGGACAGCCGGAATTCATCGAGCATGAGCTCAACACGCTGGTGCGCCGCGCGGATTTGCAGACGCGCATTGTCGGTAAAGATGTGCTGCCGCGTGCCGGCGAATATACCGGCCAGGCATTGCTAGCCGGATTGATTGCGTTTTTGCGCACCTGGGCGCCGGAACGTGCGCCAAGCCCCCCCCAACCGGTTGTCCCCGACCCGGAAATCGTGACCGAAGTGCCGCAGCGCCCCGCGGGTTTCTGTACCGGTTGCCCGGAGCGGCCGATCTTCTCGGCGATGAAGCTCGTGCAGCGCGAACTTGGCGATCTGCACGTCTCCGCAGATATCGGTTGCCACTTGTTTTCGATCCTGCCGCCCTTCCACATCGGCAACACGACGATGGGCTATGGCCTCGGCACGGCCGGCGCATCGGCATTCAAACCGACCGCCGGCCCGGACGGACGGCGCACGGTTGCGATGATGGGAGATGGCGGTTTTTGGCACAACGGGCTGACGTCGGGGATTGGCAGCGCCGTCTTCAACCAGAATGATGGCGTCACGATCATCGTCGATAACGGTTATTCGGCGGCGACCGGTGGACAAGACATCCTGTCGTCACATGCGGACAACGCGACTCGGCGGACCAAGAATCCGATCGAGAAGGCGCTGCGGGGCATCGGTGTTACCTGGGCGCGCACGCTCACGCGAACCTACGACGTGGCGAAGATGCGCGACACGTTGAAGGAGGCACTGACTGCTTCAGAGGGCGGACCGAAAGTCATCGTCGCTCAGTCAGAATGCATGCTCAACAAGCAACGGCGGATGAGACCACTGCTGGCGAAAGCGCTGAAAGATGGGAGGCGGGTGGTCCGTGAACGGTTCGGTGTCGATCCCGATACCTGCACGGGCGATCATGCGTGCATCCGGTTATCCGGCTGTCCGTCACTATCAATAAAAGCCAACCCCGACCCGTTGCGGCAGGACCCCGTCACTCACATCGACAACAGCTGTGTCGGGTGCGGCAATTGCGGAGAAGTCGCACACGCCGCGATCCTGTGTCCGTCCTTCTACAAGGCTCGCATCATCACTAACCCGAGCGGTTGGGATCGCTTCAAACAGCGGTTGAGGACCGCCGTCATCAGCTTTCTCCAGCATCGTCACGCGACCGCCCTCGCCGCGCGGGCATTTTGATGAATGCGATCGTTCATCGCGAACGGATTACCGTCGCGATCATGGCATTGGGCGGGCAGGGCGGTGGCGTGCTTGCCGACTGGATGATCGATGTCGCCCGCCGCAACGGCTACTACGCGCAAGGCACGTCGGTGCCGGGCGTGGCGCAGCGCACCGGATCCACGGTCTACTACATTGAAATGATCGGGTCGGAGGCTGGCGACAATCGCGGCGCACCGATCCTCGCGTTGAATCCTGTCCCCGGCGACGTCGATGTCGTGATCGCGTCAGAACTGATGGAAACCGGCCGCGCCATCCTACGTGGTTTCGTCTCGGCCGACCGGACGACGCTGATCGGATCGACGCACCGCATTTATGCTATCTCTGAGAAATCGGCCATCGGCAACGGTATTGGCAATGGCGAAAAAATCCTTGCCGTCGCCGAGCGCCGGGCCAAACGCTTTATCGGTTTCGACATGGATGCCGCCGCCGTCGAGGCAGGTAGCGTTATCAGTTCGATCATGTTCGGCGCGGTCGCCGGGAGCGGCGCGTTGCCGTTCGCGCGTGAGGCTTTCGAAGACGCAATCCGCTCTGGTGGCAAGGCCGTGCCCGCGAACCTCAAGGGTTTTGCCCTAGGCCTGGAACGAGCTCGGAAGCGAGCGGAGACGATCGTCGCCGCGGCCAAACCGCCAGTGCCGACGACGACGGCCGGCCGGGCGCTCGCGGCGAGGATCGAAACCGAGCTGCCGCTTGAAGCACATCCCTTCGCGATGGAGGGCGCGCGACGTTTGATGGACTATCAGGACCGCGACTACGCAGCGCTCTATCTCGATCGACTGGCGGCGATCGCGTCGATGGACAATGGAGACGAGGGTCACGCCCTCACGCGGGAGACCGCGCGCCACCTGGCGCTATGGATGGCGTACGAAGACACGATCCGCGTCGCCGACCTGAAAATCCGCGCGACCCGTTTCGCGCGCGTGGCCGCCGAGGTCGACGTGCAGCCGGACCAGGTTATGCGGGTAACGGAATATATGCACCCGCGCTTGCAGGAAGTGTGCGAGACGCTGCCCGCCGGGATCGGCCGGGCGATCTATGAGCGGCGAGGTCTTCGTCTTCGACTCGAGCCACTGTTCGCGCGCGGGCGACATGTCGAGGTAACGAGCTTGCGCTGGTTCCTCACCTTGCGCATCGTGGCCGGGCTGCGGCACATGAGGCGTCGCACCCTCCGCTATCACGAGGAACGGGTGCGGATCGAGGGATGGCTGGCGCTCGTGCGTGAGGTCGCGCCAGCCGACCCTCCGCTGGCGATCGAGATTGTCCGCGCGCAGCGGTTGATCAAGGGCTACGGAGAAACGTTCGAACGAAGCCTCGCCAATTTTAATCGAGTCATCGCCGCCTCTCGCGTCGTTACCGGTCAAACTGGTTCGGCTGCGCATATACGCGCCCTTTCTAAAAGCATTTTGGCCGACGTCATCGGGCGATCCGGTAGAGAAGTTTCCGCAAATTAATTGCTTGACGATGATTTTCGATACGATACGTATCATACACTATTCACTCACGGGCTCGTTGTTAGCCGGCTGGAGAGGAGGCGCCATCATGGGCAAGTCTGGCAACCCACACGTCGAGGGCAAGCATAGTGCTTGGTCACGCGATGGCGATGGCCGCTCCGGTCGCAGCCGCAAAGCTGCACGTCCAGGCGGCCGACCTGGGGATCGCGCATCGGCTTGCGAGAAGAATGCGCCGGCGTTTAGGGATGAACTCGTGGTGACGACCGGGCGGGTCGCCGAACGGCTGCAACGAGTGCCGATCGACCGGCGTGCCGTGATCAACGACGGCTGG
>JACDGO010000024.1:0-7502 GCA_013821585.1 Sphingomonadaceae bacterium | reverse complement strand
ACGTCTTTGCGAAAAATCACTTGAACCGGAAGTGCGAAGTTGCCCGGCAGGGTTTCAATCCGAATGTCTCCGTTGGCACCGTGGACGGGGCGCAGGGAGGCTACGTTATCGGCGCACGCATCAAACTGAAAGGTGCCAACGAATGATTATCGCTCCACTACTGTTGCTCGCGTCCGTTGCATCAGCATCACCGGCGCAGCGCGCCACGCTCGTTCAGGTGACCACGACCGAGGACGAGGTCGATCCCAACGATGGGAAGATCTCGCTTCGCGAGGCGATGGATCAGGTCAATCTGTCCGACGCCGAGGGCAATATCCTGCTCCAGGGAGGCAAGGAATATCGCCTGACCAAGTGCGGGACGACCGACGACGACGCCAACCGCAACGGCGACCTCGATCATTTGAGCCAGGGCCTCCTGACGATCAGCGGCAACGGCGCGACCATCCGCCAGACGTGTCCAGGCGCCCGCGTGATCGACCAGTTCGGCGCTGCCCAGCTCAATCTCAATGATCTGACGATCACCGGCGGCGATGCCGCGACCGAGCCCGGCGGCGGCGTGTTCATTCGCGGTTTAGGCGGGGTCAATGTCAAGAATTCCAATATCTATGGCAACAAGTCCGCCGGCGCCGGGGGAGGCATCGCTTCGCAGGGCGATGTCGTCCTGACCGGATCGAGCGTTTCGCTGAATTTCGCGCGCGAGCTTGGCGCCGGGATCGCGAGCTTCACCAGCGCCACGCTGGTCAATTCGAACGTCAGCGGAAACACGGTCGGCGAGCAAAGCCGGATCGGCATCGGCGGCGTCGCGGCGGAGCATGCCGTCACCCTCATCTATTCGACCGTGCAGGATAACAGCGCGCCCAACGTCGACGTGCGCAGCGGCGCGCTGTCCGCATTCGGTTCGGTCATCGCCGTTCCTCGCGGTGCCGGCAAATCCTGCGGAGCGCTGAAGGAGCCAACGGTTTCGTGGGGTTACAATTTTGCCGGTGACGCCAGCTGCGGGTTCGGTCGCAATCCCACCGACAAGGGCAACGGCGGCGATCCGAAACTCAGGCCCCAGCCGCCGGAACGCGGGATCGTGCCGCTCGTCCACCCGCTCGCCGACAGTCCGTTGATCGACGCGATCCCCATTGCCGCCTGTGTCCCCAAGGGACTCAAGGCAGGAGTGTTGCCGCCGTGGGCGAACCTTCAGGCGGACATGCGGGGGGTCGCTCGGCCGCAAGGCAAGGGCTGCGACATCGGTGCGGTGGAGGTCGCGTCGGCCCAACCACAAACTCCCAGCCACGCCGGCGGCGGGCATGCTGTTGTCGCGCCGCGACGCAAACCCACGCATCATCGAAAGCGGAAATGATCCTGTCAGCTTGCCGCTGCGCCAGCCGTCGCGAGAGTGGGCTCGACGGGGTCGCTCTCGCGCGTAGTCGCGGAGTGTGACCGCCGGGCCCACCCTGCCTCCACGTCGCGCGCGTTGCGCTGCTTGATGTGGCCATAGCCGCGAATCTGATCGGCGCTGGCCGCTAACCGCACCGCGCGAGCGTAGTTGTTCCCGGTAAGATCGCGTGAAAGCTCGTCGATCATCGCTTGATAGGCGCCGATCAAGCGCCGTTCCATGCGTCTCTCGGCGGTGTAGCCGAAGGGATCGAACGGCGTGCCGCGCAGGCCTTTGAATCGCGCCAGGATCGAAAAGACCGGCAGGATCCACGGGCCGAAACGGATCTTGCGCGGTTCGCCGGATACCGGATCGCGGCGGGCTAATAACGGCGGAGCGAGGTAGATATCGAGCCGTCCGGGGCGTTCATAGGCCTCGCCCAGCTGCGCCTGGAATTCGGGCCGGGTCCACAGGCGCGCGACTTCATACTCGTCCTTGTAGGCCATCAATTTGAACAGGCCGCGAGCAACCGCCATGCTGAACTCACCCTCGCGGCCGATCGCGTGCGTCTCCGCGCCGCGGACTTGCTCCATGACCGCCGAGAAGCGGTCGGCGAGGCGGCGATCCTGATACTCGGCAAGCAAGGCGACGCGGCGGGCGATCACCTCGTCGAGGCTCGCGGAGCGTTCAAGCTGCGGCCGTCCCGAGGCGGGCCGGTCGCCATTCGTCGGGGCAGCCAGGGCGTCGGGAGAGAAACGGGCGACGCGTCCGACGCGGAAGGCCGACTTGTTCATCGCGACGGCGGTGCCGTTGAGTTCGATCGCGCGCAGGATGGCAGCCTCGGATAACGGGAGCTGGCCATCCTGCCAGGCATAGCCGACCAGCAGCATGTTGGCGCCGAGCGCGTCGCCGAGCAAGCGCCGGGCGATGGCGGTGGCGGCGAGGGTGGCAATCTGCTCTCGGCCAGCCAAGCCTTTGATGATACTCGTCAATTCCCCGCCGGGGATGCGGAAATCGGGATTGCCGACGAACGCTCCGGTGATCGTCTCCTCGCTGTTCAGGATTACGCGGGTGCGGCCCGGTGCCAGCACCATCAACGCGTCCTTGCTCGCACTGCTGACGATGTCCGCGCCGAGCATGAGGTCGGCTTGGCCCGCACCGAGTTTTACCGCGGCAATCCCCGCGGTGCCGGCGGCGAGGCGGACATGGCTGGTGACTTGGCCACCTTTCTGGGCAAGGCCGGTCATGTCGAGCGTGGCGCCCGCCTTGCCGTCGAGATGCGCGGCCATCGCGAGGATCGCGCCAATCGTGACGACGCCGGTGCCGCCAATTCCGGTCACCAGGATCGAGGCCGTCTCATGAACAAAGTCTGGTTCGGGAAGCATGACGGCGTCGATGGCCGCAAGATCAGCAGCAGCGGTCGTGCGCAGCGTGCCGCCGGTAACCGTGACGAAGCTCGGGCAAAATCCCTGGAGACAAGATAAGTCGGTATTGCAGCTGGACTGGTCGATGGTGCGCTTCGTGCCGAACTCGGTCTCGAGCGGCACGACCGACAGGCAGTTCGACTTGACCGAACAATCGCCGCAGCCTTCGCAGACGAGATCGTTGATCAGCACGCGCCGATCGCTGGGGGCCATCAGTTTGCGCTTCCGGCGCCGGCGCTTCTCGGTCGCGCAAACCTGATCATAGATTAGCACGGTTACGCCTGGCGTATCGCGCAATTCGCGCTGGACGCGGTCGAGTTCGGTGCGATGGTCGATCGTCACGCCATCGGGAAACGGCGGCTGGTCGCGGTACTTGACGATATCGTCGGACACCACCGCGATCCGCTTGATCCCCTCGGCGCGGACCTGGGCGGCGACCGATTGGGGCGTCAGCGCGCCGTCCACCGCCTGGCCCCCGGTCATCGCGACGGCGTCGTTGTAGAGGATCTTGTAGGTGATGTTGACCCCGGCCGAGACCGCCGCGCGGACCGCGAGCAAACCGGAGTGAAAATAGGTCCCGTCACCGAGATTCTGGAAGACGTGCGGCGTTTCCACGAACGGTGCCTGGCCGATCCAGTTGGCGCCTTCCCCGCCCATCTGGACGAAGGTCTCGGTATTGCGGTCCATCGTCTGGGCCATCCCGTGGCAGCCGATGCCGGCGATGGCCCGGCTGCCTTCGGGGACCTGGGTCGAGCTGTTGTGCGGGCAGCCCGAGCAGAAATAGGGCAGGCGGCGCAGCGGCGAGAGCGTCGCGAGGCGATCCGGGTCGATCGTCGAGAGGCTGGCGATCCGGCGCAACAGCTCGCCATCCTCGATCACAGGGAGCAATCGGGCACCGATCGCGCGCGCGATCATCAGCGGAGTAAGTTCGCCGTGGCTCGGCAGCAATTGCGCGTTCTCGCTATCCTGCTTGCCAATGATGCGGGGACGATCGCCGGCTGGCAGGTTGAACAGCAACGCCTTGAGCTGATCCTCGATCAATGGCCGCTTTTCCTCGATCACCATCAGCTCATGCTGACCCGTGGCGAAACGGGAGATGGCGCCGGGCTCGATCGGCCAGCTCATGCCCACCTTGAAGACCGAAATGCCGAGTTCACGGGCTCGATCGTCGCCGATGCCGAGATCGCGCAGCGCCTGTAGAGTGTCGCGCCAGCTCTTGCCGGTCGTGACGATGCCGAGGCGACGCTGCGGCGAATCGTGGGTTACCCGATCGATCCGATTTGCGGCGGCAAAGGCGAGCGCCGCAGGTATCTTATGTTCATGCAGCCGGCGCTCCTGCTCCTGCGGATTGAACTCGGCGCGGATGTTGAGCCCGCCGGACGGCATGTCGAACCGCGGTTCGACGAGGAGCGGCCGGCCAGGATCGATGGTGACGATGCCTGCGCTGTCGACGAGATCGGTGACCAGTTTCAAGCCGACCCACAGGCCGGAGTACCGACTCATCGCCCAGCCGAGCAGGCCAAAGTCGATGATCTCGTCGAGGGTGGCGGGATGAAGCACGGGGATGAGCGCACTGGCGAGGGCGAACTCGCTCTGGTGCGCGGTGGTCGAGGATTTGGCGACATGATCGTCCCCGGCGCAGACGAGAACCCCGCCGTGCGCGCTGCTGCCATAGGCGTTGCCATGATGGAGGGCGTCGCCCGATCGATCGACTCCCGGACCCTTGCCGTACCACAGCGCGAACACCCCCTGTTTTCGTGCCGAACCGTACAGGCCAACCTGCTGGGTGCCGATAATCGCCGTTGCCGCGAGGTCTTCGTTGACGCCGGGCTGGACAAGGATATCGAGCGGATCAGTGAACCGCCTGGCTGCCGCGAAGCTGCTGTCGACGGCACCGAGCGGTGAGCCGCGATAACCGGTGACATAGCCGGCTGTATCAAGCCCGGCGCGGCGGTCGCGCTCCGCTTGCAGCATAGTCAGCCTGACCAGTGCCTGCGTGCCATTCATCAACGCCGGGCCGGACTCAAGACTGTATTTGTCATCGAGAGATATGATGGCGTTCATTGCGAATCTCCGATCCGGGAAAGCTTGCGCAGCGCGGCGAGGAATATGTCCCGGTTTCCGCCGACACATTGTTCGACGCGCGCGATATGTTCGGCGTGGGCGGCCTCGGACGAGGCGAGCAGCGCGACCCCGGCCGGCCCCAGAAACAACGCGTGAGACCGTCGATCGTGCGGGTTTACCTTGAGCTCAACCAAGGTGCGGTCGACCAGTCCGTCGATCACGGCGACGATATTGGGGCGCTGAATTCCGAGCGCGGTGGCAACGTTGCGCTGCATGCAGCCGGGATTTGCCCGAATGATGAGCAACACCGCGAATTGCTGCGGTCTAAGCGAATGCTTCGCCAGCGTGGCGACCAAGTCATTCCACACGGCAATCTGGGCAATCCGAAGCGAGAAGCCGACCTGGTCGGCAAGCACAGTCGCGCGCAAGCTCGGGTCGGCATCTGTTCCCAATCGAACCTGGGCAGCGTCTGGGATCGCGTCCGTTGGCCGGGTCCTCATCGAATGGCACTTTCTTCCTGAAAATTACTTATAGGCTATAACTAACTGATGTACTAGACTAGTTGCAATCGTCAAATATCACGGCTGACTGGCGAAAAAGGCGAGATTGCTATCTTCGCATTCGGCATGCGGGATCCGCACTTTGCGATTGTTTTCTTGAGAGGATGCACGGGGTTATGCTGCGCGCCGTCAGGGCAAGCGGGGCCAGCGGACGCGGCGGTTGTATACCGTCTTGTGCGGACCGTAGTCATTCGCAGCATCGCGCCAGCGCAGGCCACTGCGGATCACGAAAAGGAGCCCGCTGATCATCCGCCAGTGGTCGACCCGCGGCACACAAGCGATTTGACGGGTCGTGAGCCTAGCGGCCGCAGCGTATCGACCGCGATCAGGAGGGAAGCGTCGTACATGTCCAACCCCATCAAACATTGCGATGGGCACCGGCGACAGCCGCTGAGAAGTCGGGTCTACCGACTTGATTCGCGCGGCGAAACTCTTGGCGATTCCGACCCCTGGTCTTGGGTGGGCTCCCACATCAAAAGTGTGCGCGAAGTGTGGCCCCGGTTGTGCGAGGTCGCGTCGTGAAAACGGTGGGCGGCGCGCCATCGCGTTGGTTGAGCTGGCGCGTGACGCCAAAGGTGTCGAACACATTGGTCATGAACAGCGACAAATCGACGTTCCGCGTGAGATCAATTCCCGCTCTGAGGTTCACGTCAGCGAAGTCGCCGGTGGTAAAGGGCGGGCGCGTCGTGACGAAATCGAGCGGTATGTTGTAGACCTTGCCCGTGTAGGCGACCTCTCCGCGTAAATAACCGCGGCGCGGTCCGACGTTGAAGCCATACTGTAACGCGCCATAGCCCTGGAATTGCGGCGCACCCTCCACCTTTGTGCCGCGCGTGATGTTGAGCGCAAGCACATTGCTACTATAGCGCGCGTCGGTGTAGGAAAAGGATGTCTCCAGTCTAAGATGTGGTGTCACGGCGACGTTCATTTCGACTTCAGCGCCGTCGATTTTGCTGTTGCCGACATTGGCAACCTGGAGGGAGGTGCACCCCCCCGTGACGCCGCCCGGAGTCAGCGACGCGAGGACGACCTGCGTCTGCAGATTGTTGAAGTTGATATGATAGCCGGCCGCGTTGATCTGGACGATGCCGCGCGCAAAGCTCGCCTTTGCCCCCGCCTCGTAATTCCACACAGTGTCGGGCTTGGTCGGCGGCACGTTCTGCGCGCCCGCGGCTGCGCCGAGCGCGGTGAGGGCGACCGAACAGGCGGGAGTCGGCACGGGGAAGTTGATAATTCCCGTCCTATAACCCTTGGACGCAGTCGCATAGAACAACCGGTCAGTCGCGGGCTTCCAGGCGATGTTGAGCTTGGGCGTGAACACTTGGGCGGCATTGCGCTGCTCGAAATGGCCGGGCCCAACGAACGAGAAGCCCGACTGATCGGCGACCGCGCGCTGGCGCAGATTGAACGCGCGGAAGCTGACATCCGCAGTGAGAGTAGGCGTGAGCGCGTAGGAGAGCTGTCCGTAGATGGCTTCCTGATCGTCTCTGAATTGTGACAACTGGAGGCTGGGAACCCTGCTCGTCGGCGCTGGAGCGCGGAGGATCTGGTTTTGAATGACGGCATAATTATAATAGATATCGAGACCCGAAAGGTCGGCCAACGATTGCGAGAAGCGCTGATCGATCCGCTGCAGGAACACGCCAACAAGCCAATTGAAGCGCCTGCCCGGAACGGAAGTCAGCCGAAATTCCTGGCTGTACGATTTGGGATTGTCCAGCCGTTGCGCCTGTAGCGGGAACGAATCGCCGACCCCGGTCACGAGCCCCGATATTGGGCCGATATTTGTGTCCAGGCGCTCCTTGCGTTCCCAAAAGGCCGTCGAAGACGTCAGCTTAGCGAACGACAGGTCATAGTCGATCAGGAGATTGCCGAGGCGAATTTCGTCACGCGTCCGCACGGCGGAAGAATCCGAGTATTGGAAGCGGCGTGCGTCGGATGCATAGGGCACCGGAAAAGGGAAGCCTCGAACGGTATTGGGGTAGCTTCCCGGGGTATTTGGAATGTTAAGAGCCCAGCCCGGCCCGTCGGTCCCCTTGGTCTCATATGCCAGCATCAGGTTGACGTCGAGTTGGTTGGCTGGATGCCATC
>JACDGO010000438.1 GCA_013821585.1 Sphingomonadaceae bacterium | reverse complement strand
CGGGGCGAACCTTCGCCGCGCGCTGGCTCGCGTTCGGCGCGGCGGCGATCGCGCTGGCGCTGCTCGTCTCCAATCCCGTGCGTCAACTTCCTTTCAACCTGCCCGTCGCCGGCCTCTATGCCGCGCTCCTCCTCGGGGCGACGCTTTCGCTCGACGGCCGCGTGCGCTGGCCGCGCTGGGCAATCCTGATCGGCGACGCGAGCTATTCGCTCTATCTGCTTCATCCCTATGTGCTGAACCTGGCGGCACGCGTCCATCCGTTCACGCCCGCGAGCTTCGGTTTTGTCGCGACGCTTGCGGGAATCGCGGCGGCGCTGGCGGTCGCGCTGCTAAGCTACCGGCTCGTCGAGCTTCCCTCGCAACGCGCTTTGCGCCATTGGCTCGCGCGCTGAGGCAAGAGAGCGTCGTCGCATGTGCGGAATCATCGGAATCGTCGGGACCGAGCCCGTCCAGGACCGCCTTATCGAGGCGCTTAGGCGCATGGAATATCGCGGCTATGATTCGGCCGGGCTGTGCACGATAGACCAAGGCGCGCTGATCCGCAGGCGCGCGGAGGGAAAGCTCGACAATCTCGTCCGCGTTCTCGCCGCCGATCCCGCGCCGGGCCTCACCGGCATCGCCCACACCCGCTGGGCGACGCACGGGCGCCCCAACACGTCGAACGCGCATCCGCATGCGACGGGCGAGGTCGCGCTCGTCCACAACGGCATCATCGAGAATTTCAAGCCGCTGCGCGAGGCGCTGCTCGCGCGCGGGCGCAAGTTCGAGAGCGAGACCGACACCGAAGTCGTCGCGCATATGGTCAGCGAACTCGTCGAAGCCGGGCAATCGCCGCGGGACGCCGTCGCCGCCGTCCTCCCGCAGCTACGTGGCGCGTTCGCGCTCGCAATCGCTTTTCGCCAGCATCCCGAACTCTTGATCGGCGCGCGTCTCGGTTCGCCGCTGGTGGTGGGCTACGGCAAGGGCGAAACCTATCTCGGTTCGGACGCGCTCGCGCTCGCCGCGCTCACGCAGCGGATTTCCTATCTCGAAGAAGGCGACTGGGTCGTCATCGAGCGGGAGAGCGCGCACATCTTCGACAAGGAAAACGAGCCCATCGAGCGCGAGATCGTCGCCTCGGGCGTCACCAGCCTGTCGATCGACAAGGGCAATCACCGCCATTTCATGCAAAAGGAGATTTTCGAGCAACCGATCGTCGTTGCGCAGACTTTGCGCAGCTACCTTCGCCCGCTCGAGGAACAGGTCGCGCTTCCTCAAATGGACTTCGACCTGAGCAAGGTCGAGCGCGTCGTCATCGTCGCGTGCGGCACCGCGTCCTATGTGGGGATGATCGGCAAATACTGGATCGAGGCAATGGCGCGCCTCCCCGTCGACGTCGATGTTGCGTCTGAGTTCCGCTACCGTGATCCCGTGCTGGGGCCGGGCGTACTCGGCGTCGTCGTATCGCAGTCGGGTGAGACAGCGGACACACTCGCGGCGCTGCGCCATATGAAGGCGGCGGGCGTGACCACGGCGGGCATCATCAACGTGCCGACGAGCAGCATGGCGCGCGAGGTCGATCTGCTACTGCCCACGCATGCGGGGCCGGAGATCGGCGTCGCCTCGACTAAGGCGTTCACCTGCCAGCTCGCGGTAATGGCCGCGCTCGCGGTCAACCTCGCGCGCGCGAAAGGCAAATTATCGGCGGACGAAGAGCGCGAGATCGTCCATCACCTCACCGAGGCGCCCGCCGCGATCAACGCCGCGCTCGCGCACGACGAGGATATCGAGGCGATGGCCCACGTCATCGCCGCCGCACGCGACGTTTTATACCTGGGGCGCGGCCCCGAATATCCGATGGCGCTCGAAGGCGCGCTTAAATTGAAGGAAATCAGCTACATCCACGCCGAAGGTTATGCGTCGGGTGAAATGAAGCACGGTCCGATCGCGCTGATCGACGATCAGGTCCCCTTGATCGTCCTCGCCCCCGCCGGGCCGCTGTTCGAAAAGACCGTCAGCAACATGCAGGAAGCGATGGCCCGCGGCGCGAAGGTCGTGCTGATTTCCGACGCCGCCGGGCTGGCGGAAGCGGGCGACGACGCGATGGCGACGATCGAAATGCCGACCGTCCACCCTCTGATCGCGCCGCTCGTCTATGCGGTGCCGGTGCAGTTGCTCGCCTACCATGTCGCCGTGCACAAAGGCACCGATGTCGACCAGCCGCGCAATCTGGCGAAGTCTGTGACGGTGGAGTGATTATCGCAGGCGGCTGCCACTGTGGCGCCGTTCGCTTTCGCGCCGCCATCCCGGTCCAAGTCGAACTCCTCGACTGTAACTGCTCGATTTGCGCGAAGTCAGGCTTCCTCCATCTGATCGTTCCGCACGCCGATTTCACCCTGCTCTCGGGCGGAGACACGCTCACGTCTTACCGCTTCGGCACCGGCGCTGCGCAGCATCTGTTTTGCGGCGTGTGCGGGATCAAGAGCTTCTACGAGCCGCGCTCGCACCCGGATTCGTGGAGCGTGAACTGGCGCTGCGTGGACGACGGACACGGCGTGAGCGCGGCGATCTGCGCGTTCGACGGCCGCGAGTGGGAGCGCGCAGCCGGCGCGCTCTAGAGTCATTTCCTGATTGTGTGAATCGATTTGGGATTCCGTTTTCGTGCGACTTCTGATTCAACCTTTGGGCTGGGTTGGG
>JACDGO010000437.1 GCA_013821585.1 Sphingomonadaceae bacterium | reverse complement strand
GCGGCCACTCGTTCCGATCGAAGGCGGCCACCTTTTCCGATGAAGGCGACCGGGCTCCATTGCCGGCAAGATGATTTGGGTCAGGGTTTGCTGGCGGCGTCAAGGTTGGAGGTTTTGGCGGTGATCTTTCGCATGCTGTCTCCCCTGATTACGAGGCGGTGTGCATTGTGGACGAGCCGATCGAGAACGGCGTCGGCGATGGTGGGGTCGGCGATCACCTCGTGCCAGTGATCGACGGGGACCTGGCTGGTGATGATGGTGGAACCGCGCTGGTGCCGGTCGTCCACGATCTCGAGAAGATCGCGGCGCTGGTCGCCGGTGAGCGGAGCCAAACCCCAATCATCGAGGATCAGGAGCTCGACCCGCGCTAGTCCCTTGAGCAACCGTGCATGTCGTCCGTCGCCGCGCGCCAGTGCGAGGGCTTCGAACAGCCGCGGCATGCGATGGTAGAGGACGGAACGGTTGTCGCGGCATGCCTTGTGACCGAGCGCGCATGCGATCCAACTCTTTCCGACTCCGGTTGGGCCGGTGATCAGCAGGTTCTGCTTGCGGGCGATCCAGTCACCATCGACGAGTTTGGCGAAGAAGGCGCGTTCGATGCCGCGTGGCGTGCGCAGATCGATGTCCTCGATGATGGCCGCTTGGCGCAACGCGGCGAACTTCAGCCGAGCGACGAGCCGCTTGTTGTCGCGCTCTGTGACCTCGCGGTCGATCATGAGGCCGAGCCGCACCTCGAAGGTGAGCGCGGCGGTATCGGGCTGACGCTGCTGATCGTCGAGGGCTTTGGCCATGCCGGGAAGCCCGAGGGCGGCAAGGCGTTCATGGGTGTGGTTGGCGAGCATGAGGTCTCCTTCTGGTTGGTCAGTGGTAGTAGCCACGGCCGCGGATGTTGCCGTGATGGATGGGATCGGCGTCCGGTTCGGGATCGGGCATGAAGGCCTTGTCGAGACCGGTCTTGAGGATGGAGGCGATGGAGCGATAGCTCGCTGCGCCGATGACGACGCCACGGCGGCACGCCGCTTCAAGGCGGACCGGACCATAGGAGCGGCCGAGCGAGAGGATGCCGAGGCATGACCGGAAGCCCTGTTCCGGATGTGGCTTCGCCCGCATGATTGCCTCGCACTGCGCCACCGTGGAGGGGCCGATCTTTTTGGCGGCGGCGAGCACGCGCTCCGGCGTCCAGAAGGCATACCGGCGGTGCGCGCTCGGCATGTGCTCGGGGATGGTCGTATGCCGTCGCCTGACGGGCGATCGCACGTGACTGGCAACCCGTACGCCGCGATGGAACACCTCGACGGTGGTCTGTGCGGTCCGCACCTCAACCACCTGGCGGATCAGCCGGGACGGCACCGAGTAGAAGTGCCCCTGGACCTCGACGTGGTAATCCGGCGCGACGCGGGCGCGCCGCCACTCGGCATACTGATAGGGCTCGCCGGGCAGCGGCATCAGGGCGGGCCGATCGATGGTCTCGAAGAACTCCCGGCGGCTGGCGCCGAGCTTGCGCATCAGGCGATCATTGAGTTCAACAACCAACGCGCGGATGGTGACGTTCACTTCGGTGAGCGAGAAGAAGCGCCGGTCGCGCAACCGCGCCAGAATCCACCGTTCGACGATCAGCACCGCGCCCTCGACCTTGGCCTTGTCACGCGGCTTGCGGGGCCGCGTTGGCATGATGGTCGTGCCGTAATGGGCGGCGAGATCCTGATAGGTCCGGTTCACTCCCGGCTCATAGCGGCTCGCGGTCGTGACCCCGGCCTTGAGGTTGTCGCAGACGATCGCCTTCGGCACCCCGCCGAGGAACTCAAGCGCGTTGACGTGAGCCCCGATCCAGTCCGGCAGCCGCTCGCTGAGGCAGGCTTCGGCATAGGTGAAGTTCGAGGCCCCCAGGACCGCGACGAAGATCTTGGTGTCGCGCACCTCCCCGGTGACAGGATCGAACACCGGCATGGTGTCGCCTGCGAAGTCCACGAACAGCTTCTCGCCCGCGATATGGGTCTGGCGCATGGTCGCGGTCACGCCGCGGCGCCATTCGCCGTAGAGGTCGCAGAAGCGGCTGTAGCCGTAACCGTCGGGATGCTGGCCGCGATAGTCCTGCCACAGCAGCGCCAGCGTCACGCGGGCACGGCGCAGCTCGGCATGGACATGGGCCCAGTCCGGCAGCGGCTTCGACTGCGGCGGGTTATAACCCGCTGGCGCGAACAGCTTGCGCTCCAGCGCCGCATCGTCGAGTTCAGCGGGGATCGGCCAAGTGATGCCGATCACCGCCGCACGCCGGATGTACTCACCGACCGCCGTGCGGCCGAGCCCCAGCGACTGAGCGATCACCCGCTCACTCGCCCCGCAGGCGTATCTCTGGCGTAGAACTTCACGAACCTTGCGCATCGGCAATCTCTCGGCGGGCATCGGACCTCCCTTGCTGAAGGGAGCGACCTTGCCTCGCTTAGAATGCCGACAACGGACCCCGATTTACCCCATCAACAGGGTGGCCGCCTTCGATCGGAATCGGTGGCCGCTTTGGATCGGATTGGGTGGCCGCCTTCCGTCGGAATCACTGGCCGCTTTGCCTCGGATTCCGCAGTCTTGTTCCCGCCGTGACTATTCTACTGGTGAGCGAGCCCAGGAAAAACTTTAGCGAAGCGGTGCTGGTCGGAATGGGCATCCCGCGAACGCAAGCTGCTGCTATTGCC
>JACDGO010000023.1 GCA_013821585.1 Sphingomonadaceae bacterium | reverse complement strand
CTGCCAAAGAACCGTGATGGCTGGACCGCACGCATGCGCGTCCACCGCTTCGACCAGATCTGTCGCGAACACGGTATCGAACACCGCCTCACCAAGCCGAACCATCCGTGGACCAACGGACAGGTCGAGCGGATGAACCGCACCATCAAGGACGCCACCGTCAAACGCTACCATTACGATAGCCATGACCAGCTCAGGCGGCACCTCCAGATCTTCATCGACGCCTACAATCACGGCCGCAGGCTGAAGACCCTGCGCGGCCTTACGCCCTACGAATATGTCGCTCGCGTCTGGACAGAAGACCCAACTCGATTCAAAATCGACCCGTACCGCCACACGACGGGACTAAACACTAGCCAACAGGCGGCGTAGAACCTGGTTTGAAGGCGTGGAAGCGAGAGCCCCTATCGCCGCGCATGCAGCCAGGATCAAACATCCGCGCAGGCGAGACGAAGTCTGCTCGCCGGCCGCGGCCTGCCTCAGGCGAGTGAGGACAGGAAGTTCAGGGTCTTGCGCGCACAGCTTAATTTGCCTCGCCGCGTTGGCGAAGCCGAAACAAGCGATTCTGCCACGACGCTACCGGGCACCCAATCGATTGACAGGCGTTCTTGCAGCCCACTCTTCAACTGCGGCGCGCGACCACGATTGGCTCACGCCCATAAAACGAGCAGGCCTTGGAAAGTCCATGTGCGCCATCCAAGCATAAACTGCAGCGCGGTCACCCCCGGCGATCACGGCAGCTTCATCGATAGTGATACGATCTGGATCCATGCGGACTTACTATCCTGTGGACGTTTGGATGCGATGAACGGCCGAGAGGCCAGCTGCGAGCCAGGGCCTGCACCCGCTTGCTCGATACCCTCAAGCGCGCCGCCGGATAGATTGTTCTACCTGACCAGTGACGTGCGCCTGGTGACACGCCACGCCATTGCCTGTTCATACTCCGCCTAAGCACTCAATAACGCGTTGTTGACGGCCTGATAGTGGCACGACGGCGAGGGGGACGGTCGTCCCCGCTGTCCGCATCAGTTGTCACGCGTGTGGGCGTCGACGTTTTTTTTGCATGCGGCGACAGCCAGAATTGGGTTAGGTTTGACCAGGGTATCGCTACGCGATCGGGTCAGTGACGGCAGGGTGGAGCGGCCGGTCAAACTGGCATCCCGTATCGTCACCGGATCGCCAAGCAACGATAGCGCCCCATGCCTCAAAGCCTTCGATTTTGAGCGTCCCGCGCGTTCCCTCGCCAAACTTGTCGAAGCTCTCGATCTTGAATCCCGTCGATGAGAGATCGCGAACTTCAACCGCACAAGGAACGCCCAGCACGCGGAAGAATGCCGGGATAAAGGTTGCAGAGCGATCGACGCGTCGTGTTTTATCCATGGAGCCTTTGCCTACCTCGTGTCGACGCTTGATAACGCATGATTTTCGCGATCCGGCCCGTATCTAGTGGCGTGTCCACCCCTCTGACCTCTGCATGCGGCGAGCCGTACGCTGCCGAAGCCACTGACCATCAGCGCCCACGGTGCGGCCAGACGAACGAAAGGCAGTTATCGCCGGTTACTTTGCGGTTTTGACCCCTGAAAAACTGTTTGAGACGCGATTAGTCGGATGAGACATAATCGGCGTTCTGTTACACTAAGCACAAGATTGCTCATTCGCGTTGGTTTGGGTATGTCAGCAGCATTGCCCTCCAATCGACCGGACTTGCCCAATGGCCATAGCCGTTAACATCACGCCCAATGGCCGCATGAGCTTACCCGCCGATATCCGCAAACGGCTCGGGCTCGCCAAGGGCGGCGCGGTCTTTCTCGAAGAAACCGGCGACGGCGTCATGCTGCGCACCGCCGCGCAGGCGGTCAAATCGGCGCAGGCGATCGCGAAAAAATATGCCAATCCCGAGACGTCGGCCGACGCATTCCTCGCCCGCCGCCGTGACGACAGCGGCGAATGATCGTCCTCGATGCCTCGGCGCTGATCGCCATGCTCAAGGGCGAACGCGGCGCGAGCAAGGTTGCCGCCGCAATCGCTACCGCACGCATGAGTACAATCAACTATGCCGAGGTCGTCAGCCACTTCATTCATTCGGGCATGCCCGAAGACGACGTCGACATGATGCTCGATCCACTGCCGATCAAGATCGTCGCCGCTGACCGGCGGCACGGCCAGCTCGCCGGACGGCTGCGCGCGCCGACGTCTTCTGCCGGTCTCTCGCTTGGCGACCGGTTCTGCCTGGCGCTCGCGCGCTGCGATAGTTTACCAGCATGGACCGCCGACCGAGGCTGGTCTGATGTGGCCGACGCTTGCGCGGTCAAGATTGTCGTCATCCGGTAGTCCCGATCAGCGAGATCCGTCGAACGGACGCTTATAATAGGGCATGAAGATCATCTGCGCTCTCCGCCCAACAAACGGCGAGGTCATCGACGCGACCTGCACGCCAGGTGGACCGCCCCATTTGGCAGAGATATTGCGAACGTAACCAATTGTCTCGGCAATCGCAGGCACCCGCCCATATCGCGCCACACGCCCAGGTCCTGCGTTGTACGCTGCAAGCGCCAGATCGTAGCGACCGAACCGGTCGACCTGTAGACGGAGGTAGCGCGCCCCACCGCGCAGGTTCTCGATCACCGCATAGGGATTGGCCCCGAGCTGGCGCGCCGTGGCCGGCATCAGCTGCGCCAAGCCCAACGCGCCCTTCGGCGAGATCGCCATGTGGTTATAGCGGCTTTCCTGCATGATCAGCGCGTCGAATAGACCGATCGGCAGCCCCTGCTCGCAGGCCACCTGGTGAACGAGCGGATAGATGAGCCGACGCCGTTCCGCTGCGGCGCGACCATGGCTGAAATCATCCTGGTAGGCGTAGTTCGCACAAAAGCCGCCGGCGTTTAACGCCGGCGCTGGGATGGCACCGAACGGGGCAATGGCGCGGGTGATGAAGGGATTGGGGAGGGATGCGGCCGACAACATCGGCCAAGTGTCGGCGGGTGCAAAGTCATCAATCGAGGATGGCGAGCTATTGGTGAAGGAGCTAGCCATCTGTCGGGCAACGTCGGCGATCGGGGAATTTGTGTCGCCCGCATCCGCCGTAGGAGCGCTGATAGCTTGGGGCGTCTGAGTGAAGTCCATCAGGACAACTTTACGGGTCACAGGGGCCGGCGCGTGAGCTCCAGATTTGGCGAGCAGCTGGGCCGGCATCACTGCGAGAGCGAAAATCGTTGCTGTCTTAATGGCCCACGCTGTGTTCGTCGTCATGTCACCTCCCCAAATCGGTCATGCCAATGCGTATGAGATCGTCTCGCGCACCGCCTCGAGAGTCGGCCGCCTCGAGATTGGCCAGCGTGTCCTGCTCGACCCGCGTCAGGAACCGCTTGCGCCGGACCTTGGGGACGGATCCCCTGCCCTACCAACTTCTCGAGGACCGGCATTCGCCCGAACGGCTCACCGAACATGACCCGCGACCATGCCGAGCGGCTTGACGCAAGTTGGAACGGTTGCCGCTTCATCGACGACGGTGCCGCTAACGTTGAGCTTCTGAGCCGCTGCCGGGTGCGGGGCCGCTCCGATCGCCAGCCCCATGACATTGATCGACAAGGCGTGCATCAGACCCTCTCCATGTTGACTATTCGCGTCTGTTCTTCTATTGTTCACGTGAAGGACTATGGACATGGCCGAGCGCGACACAGAGATTGCCGAGCTGAAAGCGCGGATCGCCGATCTCGAGGCGCGTCCAAGCCCCGGTGATCTCGACTGGCTGAAGAGTTCGCACGTCTGGAAGCGCGCCCAATTCGCGGCAAGCCCGGGTTGGCTTAAGTTCAACGTGATCGGCGTCGCAGTCATTTGGGGTGGCATGCTCCTGTACGCTGTGGTTTCTTTCACACACGGGTAATAGATTTCAGCGTCGTTTTGGGTTATATTCGGCATGTAGATGATTACTGTCCGGATCGACCCGAGACGTCTCGAACGCCACGTCATAATTGGGACCTAGCGTGCTCCGGACAGCACCAGCCAAGGCCTGGCCTTGTGTTATACTGAGACTGTTGCCGCGGAAATCGAGCGCATCGCCGCGCGGGTGAAGCGATCCTACATGATGCTGGCGATCGCGACCGGAAGTGATCGTCGGCGCTGTCAGTCCGAGCGACCGACTGCCTGCAGCGACCGCCGAGATCGCGGGCACGATGGCAGGGTCCAGATTTCGAACATTGGTGCCGGGCTTAATCGATACGCCCTGGCTGCGGGCGAACGGCGTTGCATCGACCGTTCCTCCAACGCGTCCCGTGAATCTTTCGGCGAGAGGGGTTGTTTCTAGATTATATGACCTAAGTCTCGTCCCCACGACACCATCGATCTGGTCCCCCTGGCGATGGATGTCGCCAGTCAAGAGCGAGGCATCCCGCTGATGTTGGTGGAGGCGCCCATCCGCGCCTTGAAGGCGGTCTGATACAAGACCGGTGAGTGCGCCGTCGCGTTCGTCAGTGTCAACGCGCACCCGCGGCGCCTGCGCATCGAGAGACCCGATCTGCCCGGCTCCCCACTCTCTCACGCCATCGGCGGTGGTCGACGCCGGCGCGCCGATCGACGATTTGTCCAGCGGCCCCACTGGACCCAGCTCGCGGCGCATGTCGTCGAGATACGATTGCTGGAAGCGTTCCTCGAGCACGTCGCGGACATCGCGTTGTTGCGGTGTCAGATCGCTGTCGCGCATCCAGGTCTCGTAGCCCGAAGCTTTCAGGCCAGGATTTCGCGCGAGCTCACCCGAAGCGAACGCCTGCCAGTTCTGGCTGAGGTCGCGCGAAATCTGGAACCCATGCGTTTCGGCAAAGCTAGCCTGTTCCTCGTACCGCCTGCCCGCTTCGGCCAAGCGCCCCGCTTCGACGCTATGCGAACGAGCCTCGGTAAGGCTGGCGTCGTGGCGTGCGGTCAGACCACGGATCTGCGCGTCCGAGCTGGTCGACGTCGCGCGGAAGAAGCTCTCACGAGATTGTGTTGCAACCGAGCTATGACCCTCAGTGTTGAGGAATTCTAAACCGTTGGCGATGCGTTCGGACTCGGACTGACCCGACCGACTCGTGCGAGAGTTGTCGCTGCCGCTGGTGATCGAGCCAATGATGCCGCCTTGCACCCCGCCGCCGACACCGAGTAGCTTCGGGGCCACTCCCACCTTCAGGCTGCCATCAACCCCAAGTTGAGCGCCAGTGTACGCCCGGCGCGCATAGTCGTCCGCGCTCTCGCGGCTCCAGCCATAATCCTGCACGAGGCGATCGGACCAGGTGCGCGTGAGATTCTGCGCCTCGCTGATTGCGGCTTGCTCCTGGCGTCCGGTGACACTGTCGCGGCCGCGCGAAGTCTGCAAGGTGTCGAAGATCTGGGATCCTGCCGTGATGGCGGCCGACGTCGATTGCATCGCCAACTCGCGCTGCTGACTGGACTGGCTTTCGAACTGCGACACGCCGCGACGAAGCTCGCCAACCGTTCCCTGCGTAAGGCTCGGCTTGGATTCGAACGAACTGATCCCCGGCGCCTGGTTGACCGTCGTCGTGCCATCGGCATTGAAATTGGACAGCGCGCCGTTGGCATTCCTGAAGCTGGTCGTGGCAGCGCCCGTCGTAAACGACGGCGCGTCAGACCATTGGTTCATCGATCGGCTGTTGACCGTCGCATTGGCAAGGCTGGCATTGCCATAGGCGTAGTTGCCCGTCGTCGCTTCGAGGGCGGCCGCTTCAGCCGCATTCTGGCTCGGTGCGAGGAAGCTGGTCGCTTGTCCTGCAATCGCCATCGCACCGCGCGCCATGCCCGCGGCGATGAACGGGACGCTCGAGATGAGGTAACCGGCCAATAGCGCAGTCTCGTCGTTGACCGCACCCATCCCGGCAAAGTTGCCCAGCGTGGCCCCTCCCCCACCGACAGCAAGTCCTGCCGCTGTCGCGCGGCTCATCAGGATCATGTGGAGGACGACATAGAGTGGTCCCCACGCCGCAAGGTAAAAGAACCCCATGCCATAGCCGCGAAGGGTCGAGACGCCCGTCTTGGGCATAAGAAAGAGCGGAAAGATGACCGGGAACATCGCGTAGAAGACAACCGTCAGTACGATATTGAGAACGGGCACCCACTTCATCGCGCCCTGCGCAATCGCACTGTAGGTATTCTGGGACTGGACGTCGGCGCGGGTCGCCGCGAAGGAGTCGATCGCGGCCGATCCCGAGCCGCCCGACATATCGTTGCGCGCCTGCATGAAGACGTTCAGCGAAAGATGCTGGCGGAGGATCGCCACGGCGGTCGACGCATTGCCCGTGAACGCTTGATAAGTGACCGGCAAATCGGCGGTCAATTTTGCCGCCGCGGCCGCATTGCTCAATCGGGGATAAAGCTTTTTCCCGAACAATGGCACCATGCCGTTGATGAACGTCGTCCACTGCGGGGTGAGCTCGGCATAGGCCTGGTTACAGGTCTTGATCTCGGAATCGACACCGCCGGCGCCGTTTCTCGTGAGAAACTTCTGGCCCCGGGCCGGGCTTCCCGGTCCAATATCGGTCCACAGGTCGGTCGATTTGGCGAGCGTGTCCATCGACTTGAAGCCGAGCATCACGTCGTAGAATACGCACTGCTTCATATGCTCATTGAGATTGCCGGCGAATTCTGGATCAGTGATCTGGATCGCGTGGGTCGCCTCCATCAGCTTGGACCCGTAGATCAAGCCGTTCGACGAGTAGTTGAGCTGCGCCGGCATGACGAACACGGTCTCTGCCGAGCGGGTCAGATAATCCCCAACCTGGCTCGTGAAGCTGGCGAGCATTCCCAGCCCCAGCGGCACGTTCGCCACCACCGAGGGCGCAAGCCCGGGGTTGATCCGATCGGTCACCTTCACGGTGACGGTCGGAACCATCAGGCAGAGATAGATGAGTGTCGACTGAAGAAACCAGTTGAGCCAGGCACGCCAGTCGAGGTTGAAGGCGGTGACGAGCAGCGAATAGATCAGCCCCATCACCATCACGACACGGATCATCGACTTGTAGCCGCCGCCACCGGTCCACGCCGCAACGGCGTTGAACACGTTGACGATGTAGTCGCCCCCGCCGATCGTGAAGACCTCGACGTTCATGGGAGAGCCCTTCCCTGCGTACTCGTCACTGGATGATGCCCTGCGCGTTGAGACCACGGCCGAAGTTCAATGCAGCCGTCATCCCCGGCGTCATCGAATTCTGAAGCGTCGATTCGAGCATCATCGAGCGATCGATGACGCGCATCGTCACCTCGACGCGCTGGCTGATCGCAACACCGCGATTGGCGATCCGCTGGCGAGCCTCGGCAATGCTTTGCTGCCACATCGCCGCGGTATGCTCGTCCGCCTTGACCAGGCTCGTCTTCGACTGCGCAAAGCTGTCGAGCAGGTTCTGCAGCATCGCCTGGACGATATCGATCGAGGTAATCTCGGCGATCGTGTCGATCTCGTCGGCACCGACCGCGACATGGCTCGCTGCCTGCACCGCCAGCACCTTGTAGAGCGGGATCGAGGCGACGTTGAGAAGCGCCTTCTCGTTGTTGCCGATCGCGCTGTTCGCCCGGATCGCCACAGCCATGTTCTGGATCAGCTGGCGGACACGCGGCCGTATCGCGGCGGCGCTCTGGACAACCAGCGGCTGCAGCGTGGGGTTGAGGCAAGCGTCGGGCGTGTCGCAGCGCAGGATCTTGACCGCGACACCGTTCTGCGTCCCATCAAGAAGGGCCTGGACGACTGAATCGTCGGCGGCGCCGATCATTGCGACCTTGCCGCCGATTGCAGGGTCCGTCGAAGGCTGGGTGATGATCGTGCCGACGAGCGTCATCACCAGCTCCTTGAAGTCCTGGTCGAACCCCGAGAACTGGCTGGATTTCTTGAGGATATCCCACGTGTAATTGTGCGGCTCGCCGATCAGCTGGTCGGCCATCGCGGGATTGTTGTTGGCGGCGATCGTGGCATCGCGCTTGCCGCCGTTGTTGCAACCCTGGCGCGTCGCTGCCCAGTCGGAGAACAGCCCCTGGCTGTTGCCGACGGACTCGCAGATCGTCGAACGGGTCGATTCCATCTTGGGCCACAAGCCGCCGACCAGCGCTTGCGCAGTCTCGCAACTCGAGATGTTCATCTGGTTGAGCTTCTCCGCCTTCTGCGCGAGCTCCTCCATTACCTTGGAGATCTGCGGCGAGATCGAGTCGATCGCAAGCTTGAACGCAAATCCGACGGCATTGTTGGCAACCGCCTTGAGCATGGCGACGAGCTCGGCCGAGTTGATGAATGAAAAACTGCCCGCGAACAGATCGATGCCGCCGCAGCCGGCGCGAGCATGGGGCAGCTGCAGGTTGAATGGCTGAACGTTGCGTTGGGGAAAACGCATCCATACGTTGCCGAGCGAGTAATACCCGGCCGATTGTCCCTGGAAGGAACCGGGACCGGTTACGTTGGCAGCAGCGCCCGCCGAATTGAAAAAACCTGTCATCTCTGAGCCGACGTCAGCCGACGCCGGCGCCATCACCGACGCTTCGGTACACGCGAGCAGGCCAAGGAATGCTCCGGAGCGAAGCAGCCAGCGACGAAGGTTCAGCGGGCGTGCCATCAGAAGTCGCTCCCGGGCTTGACGTTCGTGAGCGTAAAGATGCGGTCCATGATCTCGTCAGCCGCCATCAGACCGGTGCCGATCGGGATCGGCCGCTTGGTCAGCGTGTCGAACAAGACCAGCGAGGGCGTTGCCCGGCTCGTCAGGCCCATACGGGCGCTCTGCCCGCTATCGACGAAGTAGTTGGGAAAGACCCGATTGGGCCCGCCGTCCATCGACACCGCCTGGACGTGAAGCCCGTTTATGTCGGCGACCGACTTCAGGATCGGTGCCTGGATCTCGCAGGCGGCGCAGCTTTGGGCGTAGAAGTAGAATACCCCGTAGCGCTGGCCGATGCGCTGCAGGACCGCCGAGCGGTCGGCCGAGCGATTGTCGATCCACGCACGCTTGGCGACGGTCGAGACCGGGCGTTGCAGCGTGTAGTCGAGCGCCGGATTCTGCCAGATGGCACGCTGCCACACGTCGGCGAAAGTCGAGGCACGGTCGAGTTGCGCACGCTGGAAGGCGATATACGCGGTGACGTTTTCGGTGGTCGGCTCGAGCACCGCGCGGGCCTTCAACTCATCCAGCTCGGCGGCGATAGCCTTTATGCGATCGTTGGCGCTCTGACTCGGCGTGGGGGCAGACTGTGGCGAGCGCGGCGCGCGCTTGGGCTTGTCGCAATAAAACCAGGTGCCGAGCCTGCGGCGGCAGTAGAAATCACCGCCCTGATCGGCAGCGGCCGCCAGCACAGCATCGCTTGCGGGCGACACCGTCGCTGCTTCGGGCGCAGCCTCGAGCTCGGGCATCTGCTGCGCGAGCGACGGGGTCGCGAGGATGAGCGCTCCCATGAACACGATGACGCTAGTGCGCATGATCGCCGTCCTCCTTAACCAGCGTGACATCGAGCAGCTTGCCCACGTCGAAAAAGTAGCGATCCCTGAAAACGAGCCGGACGAGCGCGCGCGCGGACTCCTCGGCGCGGCTGTGCCCGGTTTCGGTCGCGCCGAAACTCCCGCGGTTGTCGGCCACCTCACCGCGCGCGATCAGGCGCTTCAACGGCATCTCGACATGCGTCGCGGTTACGTCCTTGCCGAACCAGCGGGCAATCTCGGCCGCAATCTGTTCGATCGTGGATGTCGGTCGGCGCGTACAGACGATCGCGATGCCCAGCTCAAGGATGGTCAGGTCGGGAACAGGTGCCCGCGCACCCTGTGATATCAGTGTTGCTGTCGCGCTCACTATCGCCCCCGATTGTAATAAGCTTGGATTTTGGACTGGATGTCGCTCAGCGTTGCCGCTTCATCGGGCAGCTTTGCCGCCTCGATGAAGTCCTGGTAGATTTCGGTAAAATCCATCACCGACAGGTCGAGCCGGCTGAACTCGTCGACGGTGAAACCCGCACAATCGGGCTTCTTGGCTGTGCCCCAGGTCTTGCCGAGTTGAGGACGGCCCTGCTCCTGCAGGATGCGGGTCAGCTTCGACGAAAAAACGCAGTAGGATTGCGCCTTGGTCGTGCAGACGATGAATGATTTGGCGCAATAGGTGCCAACGTAATGGGTTAAACCCTTGTCGATCTGCTGGGCCAGCAGGCGATCGGCCGCGGTGCAGCTGCCGATCAGCGGAAAGCCGCGCCCCCCGCAGCAGTTGCCGAGCCCGAACACCGGCTTGCTGCATGTCGTGCCGGTGCCCTTGAACAGCGTATAGTCGATCGAGTTGAATTCTTTGGCCGACTGATCGAGCGTATGCAGACCGACCAGCGCGTCCTTGAATTCGGTCGAGGCTTCGCGGACGATCGGCTCGCAGTCGCCGTTGATGCAGTAGACGTCGCCGCCACAGACATACTGGCTCTTGGGATCCTGCCCGGTAATTGGGCAGGCATAGGCCTCCTGAAAGACCTTGCACGCAGCAGGGTTGGCAGGGGCCGGATCGTCGAGGCATTCCTCGCGATTGAAGGTGCAGCCTTGCGGGATGGTCCCCGCCGCGCAATCATTTGCAGGTATCGTGCCGGTGCAGGTGTAGGTACGCGACCATGCCCAGCAACTCTGGGTGATGTCGACGCCATTGATATTGCGTGTCGTCGGTGAAGCATCCGTGCAGACGTCGATCGGGGCGGTGCAATTGCTGTCGGCTGCCAGCGCCGAACATTGCGAGACGTCCTGGCTTGATCCGAGATAGGGCTGTGTCGATCCAAGATCGATAAATCCTGGGGTATAGGTGACACCCGCCACCCTCATCGTGGTGCCACTGATCGTTCCCGCCCCGTCGCCAGTGCACGTTGCTTCGAGAGTCTGGAATGTGACCGGGGCGGTGCGGAAGTCGCCGGGCCTGATAACGACCGATGAGACGGTCTGCATCCTACAGATCGGCGACGCTTCATAGGCATCGCAACCGCTGCCAATGTCATCGTCGACAAAATCGGGCTCGGTGCAGTTGCTTGGCGTCCCCTGAAGGCAGATCCTGCCCTTTTCATGCAACCGCGTGCACTGGTATTTGTGCGCGAGCGGCCCAAAATTGTGCGTCAGCGTGATCGGGCACGCTTTCGCGGCGGTCTGCAGGGCGAGGCCCTTGTTGCACGTCGCCTCAAAGGTGCCGGTCGTCGTCGTCGAGGGTGGCAGCGGGACACACTGCCCCGTCGTGCCGTTCGCAATCCCCTGCGCGTAGGTGTTGGGATCCTGATTGACCAGATTGCCACGCGCGACGGTGGCAGCGACCTCGCCCGCGGCGATACGCGGACGCGTAAGGTTGCCATCGACGGTCAGACGGTACCCCGGATTGATCGCCGCGACCGCGGGCTTGACCGCATCAAGCGACGCGGGATTGCCCATATAAGTTGTCTCGGGCGCGTTCGCGCCGTTGTAGTTCGGCAGATTGGCCTGAGCAGTGGCTTCGCTGTCCGCCGCGTCGGCGTTGGCCGCGCCCTGCGCCTGCCCGAACGCCATGCCGTCGTTCTTGGCATCCTGCATCGACTGCCCGAGCGCGCCCGCGCCGCTCAGTGCGAGCGTGAGTACGGCGAGGACGGGGAAGAGCCGCATCTCAACCGCCGCTCCCCAGCGCCTTCAGGGCATGAGCCGCAACGGGCGCACCCGGTCCACCGCCTTGGGCAAAGGTCTCCAGCGCGTAGCGCAACGTCACATTGCCCATGATCCGATCATGTGGCGGCGCCTGCGTCGTGCAGTGGAACCCGTCGCACAGGTCGAAGTCGGACGAGACCGCGACGATCTGGGGGACGCTCGTCACGTTGAACGCACGGAACAAGCGGGGATCAACGCCGAGCGCATGATACTCGCTTTGGTCGTCGATGACCTTGGCCAGCCCCTCGCTGAACGCCTTGACGCTGTTCCCCGGAAAACCTTGGAAGACCGCGATCCCCCCTGCCCTGCTGACGTCGCGGAGCAAGGGCTTCAACGACTCAGGCGGCATGGAAAGCGAAACGAACACGATCAACTGGGGCGCTTGCCCCGCCTCGCCTTTGAAGTCGGCGCCCCTCACCATCGCGTCGAGATCGACGACGGCACCCTGGTCGCCCTTGCTGGCGGCCGCCAAACGCTCGAGGTTGGCGTGGCCCCCATCGGCGGTGTCCTGCGCCTCGGCGCGCATCGCATCGCCGCGTGTCTTAACCTGCTCGGCGAACGCCCGGGCCTCCGCTTCGGCCGCGTCACCGCGGGCCTGCACAGCCTTCAGATCGAGACCATCGACCACCTGGGCAATCGCGATGGCGGACCCGCATAGCGCGGTGACTCCCGCGGCGATGATCAGGGGCCGCTTCACAGCGCGCAACAATTGCGTTTGCGCCACACCAGATAGCCGATGTCCTCACCAATGACGGGATAGGTCCTGCCAGAGCCGGGCTTCAGATCACTCGCCCCGATCGGCGGGCAGGCATAGCGGCCTTTGACCATCGGCGCGGGATTGACCATCTGGAACCGGTATTGCTGCTTGTTCATGATCGGCATGACGTACTTCCCGCAAAGCCCCTTCGAGCCCATCGTGCCCCACGCGATCAGCTCTCGATGAAGTTTGTAAGCCATGCGCTCGGCGACGAGCCGCGATGACTGGATCGGGTTCATGTGCGCCGCGACGTTGCCGTCGAGCGGGTACATGCTGCCCTGGCAACCGGCGCACCAGAACAGCGGCGTAATCGGCTTCTTGATCGTTGCTGCGATGCAATCGGCAGCGCACGCGACCTGCGCGATCGGATTGGCGAAGACCGCCGCTTCAGGGTTGATCAGCGTCGTGAGCGTATCATCCTGCCACAGCGGGTCGATCTCGGTGACATAGGCGATGTCGAAGCTGGTCTGCTCGAGGCACAGGAAATCGGCCACGATCTCCATCCAGTACAGCAGCGGGTAAATATACCAGTGGACGTTCCACTTGGCCGTCGCCTGTGCATTGCCGCCGTCGATCTGCGGCCCCGCATAGGCGCCGTGGCCGATATCGAAGCCGGGGGCGATCTTGGTGCCGCCAAGGTTGACGAAGCACCAGGGCTTGAGCGTCACATCGACGAGCCGCACCGGCTCCCAAAAGCCGACGGCAACCCCGATGCGCGGGATCGGTGACCCGCACGCACAGACCGGCAGTGCTGGATTCCCGTCGGCTTCGGGCCGGGCCGACGGCCAGATGTGCAGCGACCCGAGCGATAG
>JACDGO010000436.1 GCA_013821585.1 Sphingomonadaceae bacterium | reverse complement strand
GTGTAGGAGAGCGCGTTCTTCGGATAGACAAACGGGCGGCCGACCGAATATTGATAGGCCATCGCCGCGATCGTTGGCATCTTCGCGATCAGCCGGTGCGACGCGATCATCCGCTGCTTGGCGTCGGTGATGTCGGTAGAATCGTGATAGAAGGAGCTGAGCGCGCCGGCGACGCCGCACAAGATCGCCATCGGATGCGCGTCGCGCCGGAAGCCGCGATAGAAGGCGGCGAGCTGTTCGTGCACCATCGTGTGCCGCGTGATGGTGGTGGTGAACTTTTCAAGCTCCGCCTTCGACGGAAGATCTCCGTTAAGAAGCAGATAGCTCACCTCCATGAAGCTCGATTTCTCAGCGAGCTGATCGATCGGATAGCCGCGGTGGAGCAGAATGCCCGCGTCGCCGTCGATATAGGTTATCGCCGATTCGCACGCGGCGGTGCTGGTGAAGCCGGGATCGTAGGTGAAGGCGCCGGTTTGCGCGTAGAGTTTTCGGATATCGATGACGTCGGGGCCGACGCTGCCGTGCATCACGGCATAGTCGTTGTCCTTGCCGGCAAGATTCAGCTTCGCGGTCTCGGCCATGTTCGCCCTCCCTGTTCGCCGGAAGTCGCGTCAGCGCATTCCCAGCCGGTCGTCAAGCCGCGTCAGCGCCTCCTCGCGGCCGAGGAGGACCAGCACGTCGAAAATTCCCGGCGAGGTCGTGCGACCCGTGAGCGCGGCCCGCATGGGCTGCGCAACCTTGCCAAGGCCCAGTCCGGCATCCTCGGCCACCCGTCGCACCGCGTCTTCGAGCGCGGTTGCGGTCCAGTCCGCAACTGAGGCCAGCGCCCCCCGCACCTTCGCGAGAAGCGTCAGTCCGTCCGCCGTTAGCAGGGCCGAGGCGGCTTCGTCGAGAGCCAGCGGATGCGCATCGAACAGAAAGCGCGCACCCGCTGCGAGGTCGACGAGCGACTTCGCGCGCACCTTGAGCACGGGCATCGCGCGGGTCAGCAACGCCGTGTCCGCGACGTCGAGACGTTCGGCCGCGAGCGCCGCCAGCCGCGCATCGTCCGCGTCGCGCAGATAATGGCCGTTGATGTGCTCGAGCTTCTTCACGTCGAAGCGCGACGGCGCGCGGCCGACGGCGTCGATGTCGAACCATTCGACCGCCTGATCACGGGAGATGATCTCGTCGTCGCCGTGCCCCCAGCCGAGGCGGAGAAGATAATTCGACAACGCTTCGGGGAGCACGCCCATGTCGTCGCGATAGATTTCGACGCCCAACGCCCCGTGGCGTTTCGAGAGCTTCGCGCCGTCGCTGCCGTGGATCAGCGGGACATGGGCATAGACCGGTTCTTCCCACCCCATCGCACGGATCAGCGTCAACTGCCTGAAAGCATTATTAAGATGGTCGTCGCCGCGGATGACGTGCGTGACCCCCATGTCGTGATCGTCGACTACCACCGACAACATGTAGGTCGGCGTGCCGTCCGAACGCAGCAGCACGAAATCGTCGAGTTCGGCGTTCTCGACCGTGACCGGCCCCTGAACCCGGTCGTCGATGGTGACCGCGCCTTCGCGCGGCGCCTTCAAACGAATGACGAAGGGAAGGTCGGGCGTGTCGGCGCGATCGCGCCAGCGGCCATCGTAGCGCAAGGGCTGTTTCGCTGCGCGTTGCACCGCGCGCATTTCCTCCAGCTCCCCGGCGGTCGCATAGCAGCGATAGGCATGACCTTTGTCGAGCAGTTGATTCGCGATTTCGGCGTGACGCTCCGCGCGCTCGAACTGGAAGACCTCTGGCCCGTCCCAGTCGAGGCCGAGCCAGCGCATCCCCGAAAGGATTGCGTCGATTGCCCCTTGCGTCGAACGCGCGCGGTCGGTGTCCTCGATGCGCAACAGAAACGTGCCGCCACAGTGGCGCGCATAGAGCCAATTGAACAGCGCGGTGCGCGCGCCGCCGATGTGGAGATAGCCGGTCGGCGAGGGCGCGAAGCGCGTGATGACACGATTTACGGGGGGATTGCTTGCGCTCACGCGCGGTTTCTCCAACGATGAGCGCTATGGCCGCGACGATCGCCCTGGCCTCTAGCACGGGCTCTCGAAGCCTTCCAAGCGGCGTGGCCGCGCGGATCGAGATGTGGCTCGAAAGCCAGCGCGACCAGCTGCCGCTGTGGCTTCCGGTCGCGCTGGGTGCGGGGATCGCCCCCTGGTTTGTGCTCGACGACGCGGATCAGTGGCGCGCGTGGCTCGGCGTGATGGCGGCGCTCGCGCTGGCGAGCCTCGCCATGCCGGCGCGGGAGCCGGATGCGGCGCATGGCACTGGTCGCGGGTATCGTGGGCGCGATCGGCTGCGGCGCGATCTGGACGCGCGCCGACCGGCTGGCCGCCCCCGTGCTGACGCGAACGGCGATCACGACGTTCACCGGCCGCATCGAGCAAATCGAAATCCAGGCGGCCAAGGCGACGGTGCGGCTGACGCTCGCGACCGAGGGCGCCCCCGCGTTGCCGCCGCGTGTGCGCGTCACCGTCGACGTCGACAAGATGCCGGATGGGATCGTCGCGGGCGAGCGCGTCTCGCTGCGCGCGCGTCTCGTCGCGCCGCAAGGCGCGAGCGTGCGCGGCGGGTTCGATTTCGCGCGCGTCGCCTGTTCCAGCGCCTTAGCGCGACCGGCAAGGCGATCGGGCCGGTGACGCGCGTGGATGCGCCCTCGGCCGGAGGGGCGGGGACTCGCGACAAGCTGACCGCGCACATTCACGCGCGACTCGAAGGG
>JACDGO010000435.1:1900-2757 GCA_013821585.1 Sphingomonadaceae bacterium | reverse complement strand
GGCACCATCACCCGTGTGCGGTCGAGATACTGGCGCAGCGTGACGAGGTCGATCGGCGTGCCGTTCCACAAAATCTGGTCACGCGTATCGACCGCGAGGTTGTTGACCACCGGATCGATCGGCGGCTTGGGCTGATTCGGCGGCGCGTTGACCGGCAGATCGATCTTCACGGCGTGCGTCTGGATCGGGATGGTGATGATGAACATGATGAGCAGGACGAGCATGACGTCGATCAGCGGCGTCGTGTTCATCTCCATCATCGGTTCGTCGTCGTCCCGGCCTCCACTCATTGCCATATCGGCGTACTCCTGAAAATTGGGCCTAGAGGCGTTCGGTGACGCCGCCCGGCGGTGGCTCGGAAATGAAGCCGACGCGCTGGAAGCCCGCCATCTGCATGTTGAAAATCGCGCCGCCGACGCAGCGATAGGGCGTGTTGATGTCGGCGCGGATGTGCGCTTCGGGAAGCTCCAGGCCCGGCGCGTTCATCCCACCCTGCTTGTCGATCTCGAGCTTCAGCTTGTTGACCGCGAGCTGGAGCAGCTGGTTCGAATCGACCCGCGAAAGGCCCCAATAGACCTCGCATTTTCCACCGACGCCACGCACCGACAGCGACACGTTCTCGGGCTTGGTCGTCGTCGGATCGAAACGCACCTTGGGAAGCTGCATCGGGATCGTCTGGATGACGACGGGAATCGTGATCAGGAAGATGATCAGAAGCACAAGCATGACGTCCACGAGCGGCGTCGTGTTGATGTCCGACATCGGCCTGTCTTCGTCGCCCCCGGCAGGGGCTGCGCTCATCGACATGAGGAAATGATCCTATTCGTTACAGATCGTTCGTGAAGCGCGCGGACGGC
>JACDGO010000435.1:0-1890 GCA_013821585.1 Sphingomonadaceae bacterium | reverse complement strand
GACGGCGCGCGCGCCCGCCGTCCGTTGTTCGGGTTCAGACGCCCGCGCCGGGTTTCGTCTGGACGCCGCCGGTTTGGCCCGCCGTGGTCGTGCCGACCGGCCGCGACGTGGCGGCGACCGCGGGCTTGACGCCCGCACGCCCGACGACGACCGGCTTCACCGAGCCGCCCGACGCCATATAGCCGTGGACGTCCTGCGCGAAGCCGGTGAGGTGCTCGGCGATCGCCTTGTTGCGCGCCTGCAGCCAGTTGTAGGCGAGCACCGCAGGCACCGCGACCGCGAGGCCGAGCGCGGTCATGATCAGCGCCTCGCCGACCGGACCCGCCACCGTGTCGATCGAAGCCTGACCCGCCGCGCCGATCTTGATCAGCGCGCGGTAGATTCCGATGACGGTGCCGAACAGGCCGATGAACGGCGCGGTCGCGCCCACCGTCGCGAGGAACGGCAAGCCGCTCTGAAGCTTCGACCGGATCATCGACTGGGTGTTGGACAGCTGCGCCATCGTCCAGTCGTGCTGATCGACCGGATCGGTGAGCAGATGGTGCTCGTCCTGCGCGCGCAGTCCGTCATCGACAAGCTGCTTGTAGGCGGTGTTCTTCTCGAGCTTGCCCGACGCGTCCTTGAGGCTCGGATGCGTCCAGAAAGTCGCGCGGACCCGCTTTCCCTGGTTGATGATCTTCTGCTGCTCGAACAGCTTGGTGAACATGATGTAGAAAGAAAAGACCGACATGAAGACGAGGATCAGGAACACCGACCAGGCGAGCGCGCCGCCCTGGTGGAGCGCGGCGAACAAGCCGTAGGGGTTCGAATTTCCGGCGGCCGGGGCTGCGGCTTCGGCCGCTGCGAATTGGATCAACATAGTTCGGTCTTCCCTCTCAAGAACTTGGGTATGGTTGAAAGGCGATCATCGATCGCCCGGTGAAAATCAATTCGACGGCAAAACCCATTTGATACGGCTGTTATATACACCTCCGCTAGCGGCGCCTGAAGAGTCTCGCCCGGGCGTGAACTTGGCGCGACGCTTCAATAAGGAGCAAGTCGTGGAGTCGAGGGTTGACGATCCGCTCGAGGATGTAACCGTACATTGGGTAACCCGGCCGTCCGGTCCAATGTCGAGTCGGAAGCCGGTCGTTCCGGATTCGCTGGCCCTGATCGCGGCAGGCGGGTAGTCGTCGTTGCTCGTCCAGCTGCCCGGATTGCCCCTCGGCTCAAGACGAGACACGATCGGCGGCGGTGGCGGAGGCGGCGGGGCCGGCGGGACGATGTGAATGACCGGCTGCGGCGTCGGCGTCGCGATGATCACCGGCGCCATCGTGGGCGCGACATTCACGATCGGCGGCGGCGTCACCACCGGCGGCGGCGGCATGTTGTCCGGCGGGGGCGGCGGCGGCAGCTTTTCTTCGGGCGGCGGCGGCTCGTCCTTCACGTCGAACGTCTTCAGATCCTGCGCGACCTTCTTGACGACGTTGTAGGCGAGGCCGGTCACGAACGCGTAGCCGATGATCGCGTGAATGATGACGACGATGATGATCGACCACAGCCGGGTCCCTGTCATCCCTTGCTTGTCAGTATAGGCCATCCGGCGTGGTAACTCCCTCCAACAGACCGGCAGGCGATGCCCGATGACCGGCTTGACGGCCGGCTTCATCACGCTCCCCTGCCCTGCCTCACGCATTGAACTTCTTATGGCAGCCGCAAAAGTCTATCGCCGCGTTCCTGCCCGCGCAATCGCTTTGTCCGGTCCTGTTTTCGGGACCGCGAGACGCGCGGTCGCGCAGGGTTGTTACGGACGTATGACGTGAAAGGATCGGTGGCGTGTTCGGTTCCCTGAAGGCGATGCGAAAGCGCGCGGTGCGAGTCCTCGCGCACTTGGCGGCGACAGCAATAATC
>JACDGO010000434.1 GCA_013821585.1 Sphingomonadaceae bacterium | reverse complement strand
CGATCACCACGTCGATCTCGCGTGCCTCCATGCGCCCGACGAACTCGGCGGCCTTGGCGGGCGACCAGAGCGTATCCGAGGTGACGATCGCGCGCCGCGCGTCGGGAAAAAGCGTCGCGACCTCGTCGGCGATGCGCTCGACGCCCGGCCCGACCGCGACGAGGCTGTCGGCCTCGCCGCACTCGGGGCATTTCTCGGGCGCGGGGATGATGTGGCCGCAGTGGTGGCATTGCAGCCGGTGGACGAGGCGATGCTCGACCATCCACGCGGTGCAGTTCGGGCACTGGAAGCAGTGTCCGCAGTGGCGGCAAAGCGTCAGCGGCGCATAGCCGCGGCGGTTGAGAAACAGCAGCGCCTGCTCGCTTTTTTCCAGCGTCTCGCCGATCGTCTTGACCAGCGTCGGCGCGAGCCATCGGCCGCGCGGCGGCGGATCGGCGAGGAGGTCGATCGCGGCGATCTCGGGCATCTGCGCGACACCGTAACGGCCGGGGAGCTTCAGTTCCTTGTAATGGCCGAGCGCGACCTGCTGGCGCGTCTCGATCGCCGGGGTCGCGGAGGCGAGGATCACCGGACAGCCTTCGAATGACGCGCGCATCACCGCGACGTCGCGCGCGTGGTAATGGACGCCGTCCTCCTGTTTGAAGCTCGTCTCGTGTGCCTCGTCGACGACGATCAGCGCGAGGTTGGGATAGGGCAGGAACAGCGCCGAGCGTGCGCCGACCGTGACCTTCGCTTCGCCCGACGCGATTGCCCGCCATGCGCGGCGGCGCTGCGACTGGCGCAGCCCCGAATGCCATGCGACCGGCGCATGTCCAAAGCGCGCCTCGAAGCGGCGGAGAAAGGGCTCGGTCAGCGCGATTTCGGGAAGCAGGACGAGAACCTGCCGCCCGGCACGGAGCGCGGCGGCGACGCCTTCGAAATAGACCTCGGTCTTGCCCGACCCGGTGACGCCGTCGAGCAGCATCGGGGCGAACCCGACTCCCTCGACCGCGCCCGCGACCGCTTCGGCCGCGACGAGCTGTGCGGGCGTGAGGAGCGGCCGCGCGAAAGCGGCATCGGGAAGTGGGAAGGGATCGTCGATCGAAACCTCGACCGCCTCGATCGCGCGTGTCTTGACCAGCCCGCGGATCACGCCGTCGCTGACGCCCGCGACCGTCGCGAGCTCGCGCACCAGCCCCTGCCGCTCGCCGATCCGCTCGAGGGCCTGCGCGCGCTGCGGGGTCAGGCGCTCGGGAACCATGCCGGTGGCGCGATATTCGATCACGCTGCGCCGATCGTCGAGCGCCGACGCGCTCGCCAGCGCCATGCGCAGCACGGCGGCGGGCGGTGCGAGATAGTAACTCGCGGTCCACTCGATGAGTCGCCGCAGAGCGGAGGAAAGCGGCGGCAGATCGTAAACCGAAACCAGATTGCGCAGGCGGTTATCGCCGACCTCGGCGTCGGACGGCATCCGCTCGGGCTCCCACACCACGCCCGCAAGCTGGCGCGGTCCAAGCGGCGCAAGGACGATGCTGCCGGGTTCCACCACCATCCCGCGCGGCACGCGATAATCGAGCGGCCCGAGCGCGGCATTGAGCAGGAGGATGCGGGCGCGGGACATTAGAACCGCCCTAACGCCAACCCGTCGTCGCCTAAAGCGCGAAGCTTAGCGTTAGCGAGGCCGCGTGCGCCATGCGGTCAGGCGCGTTCTTGCGAAAATCATATTGGTTGAGATAGCCGAACTCCGCCTTCAGCGATTTCGCGATCGGGAAGCCCACGCCGGCGAAGTTACGCATCCGCTCATAACCAGCCTGCTGACCCCAGTCGGTGCTGTTGAAGCTGAAATTGCTGTCGTGCCACAAGACGAGGGCTGTTTTTCCGCCCTCACGAAAAGGCCGGGTAAGCTTGATTTGTTCGCGCAGCCGCACGCCGACATCGCCGCTTCCGTTGCGGAAGCGCTGTTCGAGCAGCGTGCGCGATCCAATCGCGAACCCCGCCACCTTGCCCAGATTCAGGTTAAGTTGCTCGCGCGCCCGGTTCTCATGGCCGGTCGGCAGAGGCCCCCGATAGAGGGTGTTGCGGTTGTAGCCGACCCAGACGGTGGCGGCCTTCGACAGCTTGTAGCCAATGTGAACGATCGCCTCGGTTTCGTAGATGCGGTTCTGATCATCGCTGGCGCGGCCGATGAGTTCGAAGCTGCCCATCACGGGTCCGGCGATCGAACCGCTGCCGCTGATCGTCAGCCACGCTTGCGCGTCTTGATCGACGCCGGCGAGCGCCGGAAAGGGCGTCAACGCCAGCACGAGCCATGCAAATCGAACGCGCAAATCGCTTCCCCCGAATTATGACGGTCCGATGACATCTGCGTGACGTGACGGCAAGCGGGTGACTTGTCGCGCCGGGAGGACTAACGGGCTGCGCTAGGGAGCCAGACGATTGGATCGTGAGGTCGCCACCTTCGCCGCGCACCTTTCGCGCGACCGCCGCCGGTCGCCGCACACCGTCCGCGCCTATGTCGCGACCGCCGAGCGGCTGAGCGCCCATCTCGGCGGAGCGCGCGTGCCCGACACGGGGGAGTTGCGCGCCTATCTCGCGCGCCGCCGCGCCGACGGGCTGTGCAACGCGAGTGCCGCGCGCGAGCTGTCGGCGGTAAAATGCTTCGTCGATTTCATCGGCGGCGCCGACGCGCGCCCGACGATGCGCGGGCCGCGCGTCAAGAAGGGCGTGCCGCGCCCGGTTTCGCCCGCCGAAGCGGTCGCGCTCGCCGAGGGTGTCGCGGGG
>JACDGO010000433.1 GCA_013821585.1 Sphingomonadaceae bacterium | reverse complement strand
GTTCCAAGATGCCATCCTCAAACCGCAAATCTGGTTTTGACCGCGATATTCTGGTTGAGGAGCCAACCTTAAGACGCGATAAATCTACGTCGACGTGTAATGATTTTGATTCTGGCACGAGCGACTTTTTTTCGGCCCGCTTCGGCATAGTAACATCAATCCTGTCGGCAACCTTATCACGGCGATTTACTCATGTGTGTATCAATAGCCTAGAGGATATCTTGCCGATGATGTCCTCAATGTCCTTTTGGCGACTACGCTCGGTGATCGTTAAAGTTCTCGAGCTTCTTGGATTCCTTGTTCGCATGCGCACTTATTCCTCTCGTACTGCGAAAGCGCCGATGGAAAAACCGCTCACAGTATCAAGATTTCCGCGCCATACAATTGTGGTATCAGTAGGAATAGGGCGCTGACCGGGCGCATAAAAGCGAGCATTAACTAAGTGAATAAATTGCGGAATGGACGTAATATCCTTCTCTGGTGCCTCATCTTCTTCATCATATACCTTACCGTATAAGCTAATCCATTCCTTTAATGTGGCAACCCGAGACTTATTTGCTCCCCCGAATTGACCAAATTGATCGGCGATAGCTTTGAAGTATTCCTTACCGCCAACCAACGTACCCGAGATTATTCCACCAGGAACTGATAGCGTGACCGGAAATCTACTTTCTGTATCGTTCACTAATCTGACCAAGTCAGCCAAGAACCAGTCTCGCTGATTGGAAGAAAAGTCAGCTTGTCCTGACAGCACGGAGCGGCCTTCGACTGCAATAGCTTCAACGGACTTAGTCGCAGGATTTCTTGTCATGGTTCAGCCCTTCAGCCAGTATCTTCGTGTCGGACAAGATGCGTTCGAAGCGTACCTTGATAGCCACGGATTAGGCAATCCGCTAATTAACCCACCGTCACAAAACTATCCATCACCCGCTTCCGCCCGGCCGCTTCGAACTCGATCTCGAGCTTGTTGCCCTCGATCTCCGCGATCTCTCCATAGCCGAACTTCTGGTGAAACACCCGCATGCCGATCGCGACATCGTCGCGGCCCTTGTTGCCCAAACTCACCGCGCTCGCGCGCGCCTCGACGACCCGCGCCGGCTCGCGTGAAAACGTGCGGCTGGTGAAGCTGCCGCCGGGGTTGCTCAGGTCGACGCCCGCCGCGCGCTGCCAACCCGGGCCACGGCCCGTCCCGCGCGCAACATCCGCGAACGGGTCGGCGCGTTCGGACCAGTTGGCGCGCCACAGGCTTTCGCCGCCGCTCATCGTCGTTTCGTGCTCGACGTGCGCGTCGGGGAGCTCGCCGACAAAGCGGCTGGGGATGCTCGATGTCCACTGGCCGTAGATGCGGCGGTTGGCGGCGTGGAGGATTGTCGCCTCGCTGCGCGCGCGCGTGATCGCGACATAGGCGAGGCGGCGTTCCTCCTCCAGGCTCGCGAGGCCGCCTTCGTCGAGCGAGCGTTGCGACGGGAAAACGCCTTCCTCCCAGCCGGCGAGGAAGACGTTTGCGAACTCGAGCCCCTTCGCCGCGTGGATCGTCATGATCGTCACGGTTTCGGAATTCGGCCCGCGCGCGTCGTTGTCCATCACCAGGCTGACGTGTTCGAGGAAGCCGCCGAGGCTCTCGTACTCCTCCATCGCGCGGGCGAGCTCGGTGAGGTTCTCGAGCCGCCCCGCCGCCTCGGCCGAGCGGTCGGCCTGGAGCATCGCGGTGTAGCCGCTTTCGTCGAGGATACGGCGCGCGAGTTCGGGCTGCGGCAGGTCGTTCGCCATGTCGCGCCAGCGCGCGAGATCGCCGACGAGGGCGCCGAGCGCGCGGCGCGCCTGGGGAGTCAGCTCGTCGGTGTCAAGGATGCGCGCGGCGGCGTGGACGAGGGAAATGCCTGCGCTGCGCGCGAGCTGCTGGACGCGCGCGACCGCCTTGTCGCCAAGGCCGCGCTTGGGCGTGTTGACGATGCGCTCGAACGCGAGGTCGTCGGCGGGCTGGTTGACGAGGCGGAGATAGGCGAGCGCGTCGCGGATCTCGGCGCGCTCGTAGAAGCGGAAACCGCCGACGATGCGGTAGCTGAGGCCGATCGCGATGAAGCGGTCCTCGAACTCGCGCGTCTGGAACTGCGCGCGGACGAGGATCGCGACCTCGTCGAGGCTGTGGCCGCGCCGCTGCCAGCCCTCGATCTCCTCGCCGACGCGGCGCGCTTCCTCCGGCCCGTCCCACACGCCGATCACCTTGACCTTTCCGCCTTCGGTCGCGTCAGTGAACAAGGTCTTGCCGAGGCGGCCGGCGTTGTTCGCGATCAGGCCCGAGGCGGCGGCGAGGATGTGCGGGGTGGAGCGGTAGTTCTGCTCGAGCCGGATCACTTTCGCGCCGGGAAAGTCCTTTTCGAAGCGCAGGATGTTTTCCACCTGCGCGCCGCGCCACGAATAGATCGACTGGTCGTCGTCGCCGACGCAGCAGATGTTCTTGCGCGCCTGCGCGAGGAGGCGAAGCCAGAGATATTGGCTCGAATTCGTGTCCTGATATTCGTCGACGAGGATATATTTGAAGCGCTGCTGATAGCTTTCCAGCACGTCGCGGTGCGCCTTCAGGATCGTAAGCATGTGGAGCAGCAGGTCGCCGAAGTCGCAGGCGTTCAAAGCCTTCAGCCGCTCCTGATATTGCGCGTAGAGCAGCGCGCCCTTGCCGTTGGCGAAGCGCTCGCTTTCGCCCGCGTCGATGTCGGCGGGGACCAGCCCCTTGTTCTTCCACTGGTCGATCAGGCCGCCGAGC
>JACDGO010000022.1 GCA_013821585.1 Sphingomonadaceae bacterium | reverse complement strand
TCATTCGAATACGGTCTCGTCATCGCTCGCTGACCTCCCAACCCAGCCCAAAGGTTGAATCAGAAGTCGCACGAAAACGGAAATCCCAAATCGATTCACACAATCAGGAAATGACTCTAGTCGCCACTCAGGGCGTGGTCGCGGTGGCGCACGTCAAGCGGCTTGTCGGCGGCCAAGGTTGCGACGATGGGAATAAAATCGCTCTGCAACGCCTTGCGGTGTTGCCCTTTGCTCTCGCGCTTCAAGTCCCGCCTGAATTGCCCTGACTGCTTAATCGTCCGCATCAAGAACGGCTTGCAATTCAGCGAGCGTCACCGTTTCCAAATTACCCGCCCGCGCTTCCTCCATCGCCGCAATCGTTTCGGCGTTCGGCCGCAAAGGTTCGAACGGCAGCGCCTTGTCATGCGCGACGCGCGTGAGAAGCAGGCGCACGGCGTCGGACACCGTCAGTCCCATCGTGGCGAGCACGGCCGAGGCCTCGTCCTTGACGATGCGATTGATGCGGGTTTGGACGAGAGCGTTTGCGGGCATGCATTACGTTGTAATGCAGAGAAGGCGAATTGCAAGTGGTTGATTGAGGTTCGAAAAGATCACGAGTCGCCGGCTTGGTCAATGTGACGACACATAAAGGCTCAAGGCTGGCTACGACCGTAACGATGATAATTGCCCAAGTTACCTTAGTATATCGCTCGGCAGCCACGGCACCCCTCAGAGTCGCAGCAGCGGCCTCTTGTTGAGCGGCCATGGCGCGACGTTGCATGTCAAACTTGATCTGCTCGTGCCTTTGACTGCCCGGCATTGGTCCGCCGAGATCTGAACCAACTGTGTGTCAGTGAGATTGGCAGGTTCCACTGCGTCGTTCGACATGCCAAGTCACCCCCAACCAACAGGACCGTTTGCTACAACTTCCCCGTCAACTCCGGCACGATCTTGAACAAATCCCCCACCAGCCCGATGTCGGCGACCTGGAAGATCGGGGCGTCCTCGTCCTTGTTGATGGCGATGATCGTCTTCGAATCCTTCATGCCCGCGAGGTGCTGGATCGCGCCCGAGATGCCGATCGCGATATAGACTTCGGGGGCGACGATCTTGCCGGTTTGGCCGACCTGATAGTCGTTGGGCGCATAGCCCGCATCGACCGCCGCGCGGCTCGCGCCGACGCCCGCGCCGAGCTTGTCGGCGAGCGGGTCGAGCATCGAATGGAAATTCTCGCTGTTCTGGAACGCCCGCCCGCCCGAGACGATCACCTTGGCGCTGGTCAGCTCGGGACGTTCGGACTTCGACAGCTCGGCGCCGACGAAGTTCGACAGGCCCTTGTCGCCGGTCGAGCCGACCTTCTCGATCATGCCCGACCCGCCCTCGCGCGCCGCCTTTTCGAACGCGGTGCCGCGCACGGTGATCACCTTCTTCGCGTCGGACGACTGCACCGTCGCGATCGCGTTGCCCGCGTAGATCGGCCGGGTGAAAATATCGTCGCCCTCGACCGACAGGATGTCGCTGATCTGCATCACGTCGAGGAGCGCCGCGACGCGCGGCGCGATGTCCTTGCCGTGCGATGTCGCGGGGGCGAGGAACGCGTCGTGATGCGCCATCAGCTGGGCGACGAGCGGCGCGACGTTCTCGGCGAGCTCGTGCGCATAGGCCGCGTCGTCGGCGACATGGACCTTGCCGACGCCCGCGATTTTCGCCGCCGCGTCGGCGACCGAGCCGACGCCTTCGCCGACGACGAGCAAATGGACCTCGCCCAGCTTCGACGCCGCCGTAACGGCGGGGAGCGTCGCGTCCTTGACCGCGCCGCCTTCATGCTCGACCAGCACCAGCGTCTTCATGCCGCGACTCCCAGGTTCTTCAGCTTTGCGACGAGCTCGTCGACGTCGGCAACCTTGATGCCGGCGCTGCGCTTCGCCGGCTCGATCACCTTCAGCGTCTTCAGCCGCGGCGTGACATCGACGCCGTAATCGGCGGGCGTCTTCTGCGCCATCGGCTTCGACTTCGCCTTCATGATGTTCGGGAGCGACGCATAACGCGGTTCATTGAGGCGCAGGTCGGTGGTGACGATCGCGGGGGTCTTCAGGCTCACCGTCTCGAGCCCGCCATCAACCTCCCGCGTGACCTTGATGCTGTCGCCGTCTACCTCGACCTTCGACGCGAACGTCCCCTGCCCCCAGCCGAGCAACGCCGCGAGCATCTGGCCGGTCTGGTTCGAATCGTCGTCGATCGCCTGCTTACCGAGAATGACGAGTCCGGGCTGCTCCTCGTCGGCGATCGCCTTGAGCAGCTTGGCGACGCCGAGCGGCTCGACCTCGCCCTCGGCGACGACGAGAATCGCGCGGTCCGCGCCCATCGCCAGCGCGGTGCGCAGCGTTTCCTGGCATTTCTGCTCGCCGATCGACACCGCGATGATATCGGTCGCGACGCCCTTCTCCTTCAGGCGGATCGCTTCCTCGACCGCGATCTCGTCGAAGGGGTTCATCGACATTTTGACGTTGGCGAGATCGACGCCCGAGCCGTCCGCCTTCACGCGCGGCTTCACGTTGTAATCGATGACCCGCTTGACGGGGACCAGGATTTTCATCTGCAAACCTCTCTCTATCGTCATGCCGGACTTGATCCGGCATCCATCCATCCGCGAGCGCAGCGCCTGCGGCCCGATGGACCCCGGATCAAGTCCGGGGTGGCGGGGTTAGTTGCTCACGCCGCGTTCTTCACTTCGGCGACGATCTTCCGCGCCGCGTCGCCCAGGTCGTTTGCCGCGACGATTGGCAGGCCCGAGCCGGCTAGGATCGCCTTGCCCTCACCGACGTTCGTCCCCTCCAGCCGCACGACCAGCGGCACCGACAGATTCACTTCCTTCGCCGCCGCGATGATGCCTTCGGCGATGATGTCGCAGCGCATGATCCCGCCGAAGATGTTGACGAGGATGCCCTTCACCGCCGGATCGCTGAGGATGATCTTGAATGCAGCCGTCACTTTTTCCTTTGACGCGCCGCCGCCGACGTCGAGGAAATTCGCGGGGAACATGCCGTTCAGTTTGATGATGTCCATCGTCGCCATCGCGAGGCCGGCGCCGTTGACCATGCAGCCGATATCGCCGTCGAGCTTGATATAGGCGAGATCGGCCTTCGACGCCTCGAGCTCCATCGGGTCTTCCTCGCTCTCGTCGCGAAGCGCGATCAAATCCTTGTGGCGGAACATCGCGTTCGAATCGAAGCCGACCTTTGCATCGAGCACGAGCAGCTTGCCGTCGTCGGTGACGGCGAGCGGATTGATCTCGATCTGCGACGCATCGGTGCCGAGAAAGGCGTCGTAGAGCTTCGCCAGCACGTTCGCGCATTGCTTGGCGAGATCGCCGGTCAGGCCGAGCGCCGCCGCGACCGCGCGGCCGTGGTGCGGCATCAGGCCGGTCGCGGGATCGACGGTGATCGTCTCGATCTTCTCCGGCGTGTCGTGCGCGACGCTCTCGATATCCATCCCGCCTTCGGTCGAGGCGACGATGGCGATGCGCCCCGAGCCGCGATCGACCAGCAGCGCGAGATAGAATTCCTTCGCGATATCGACGCCGTCGGTGACGTAGAGGCGGCTGACCTGCTTGCCATGCTCGCCGGTCTGAACGGTGACGAGCGTGTTGCCGAGCATCTCGGCCGCCGCCGTGCGGACTTCGTCGAGGCTGCGCGCTAGCCGCACGCCGCCCTTGGCGTCCGGCCCAAGCTCCTTGAACTTGCCCTTGCCGCGTCCGCCCGCGTGAATCTGCGCCTTGACGACGTAGAGCGGTCCGGGGAGTTGCTTCGCCGCCGCGACCGCCTCATCGACCGACATCGCCGCATGGCCTGCGGGCACCGGCACGCCGAATTTCGCGAGCAGCTCTTTCGCCTGATATTCGTGGATGTTCATCGCTGCGCTTAAGCACAGCGCGGCGCGGATTGCCAAGGACTAGCTGGCGTCAGCGGAGCGCCGTATATCCTCGGGCCATGCCGATTTCGCTGGGCCTCCTGCTTTTCGCCTCGACCGTGCTCACGATGGAAGGTGTCGCCTATGGCGCGCACCGCTGGGTGATGCACGGGCCGGGCTGGTTCCTGCACGCGTCGCACCACAGGCCGCGCGCCGGGAACTGGGAACTCAACGATCTTTACGCGGCGATCTTCGCGATCCCGTCGATCGTGCTGCTGCTTGGCGGCGTCCGGCTCGGCTGGGGCGATTGGGCGACTTGGGTTGGCGCGGGGATTGCAGCCTATGGCGCGATCTATTTCGGTTTCCACGACGTCATCGTCCACAAACGCCTCGCCCACCGCTACATCGCGCGCTCGCCCTATATGAAGCGGATCGTTCAGGCGCACCGGCTCCACCACGCGGTCGAGACGAAGCATGGAACGATCAGCTTCGGCTTCCTGTGGGCGCCGGGATCGCGTCGGCTTAAGGCGCAACTCGCGGAGCGGAAACAGTCCATTATGGAGTGAAAACGGATCGAGTTCCGGTCGCCTTGGCCGTGACCGCGATGGCATCGTCCACGCGTGGCCGACGTCGAGACCCTGCGTGTGATCCACATCGACGCGGCTGGCGGCGTAATCGCGGTGGAGGACTATCCCGGAAACGCGAGCGCGGTCGCACTTCCGCTCCGCCGCGTCATCGGCGACGCTCTCAGGCTCGATACCCGCGGGCTGATCCTTTCGCACAATCATCCGGGCGGCGATCCGCAACCGAGCGCCGCGGACCGCGCCGCGACCAGCCTGCTCGCGCGCGTGGCGGCGGCGCTCGGCATTCGCGTCCACGATCACCTGATCCGCGGCGGCGGACGCTGCGTCAGCTTCCGCCAACTCGGCTTACTGTAGGAGTCTCGACAGGGTTCATCTGGTTCCAATTTGAGTTCGTCCATCGACTCACGCTGAATCGCTCCCCGGCCTGAACTCGGCCACGAGGTCGAACCGGTCTCCCCTGAAGAGTTGCCGGACTTGCGTCACGATATCGCGGTCACGCCATGTGGTGCGATCGAGCTCGAGACAGGCGGATCGAATGCGTAGCCCAAGTGCGCGCGCCTCCGACCGAACAGCCTCCACCGCCTTGATGTGGTGCCGCGCCGATGTCCAGGGCACATGGCCGAGGAGCCAGGTGCCCGGAGCCTGATCCACGAAGCTCTCACCGGCGGCGGCCGGCACGATCGAGAGGGCGATCAGACGCCGTTCGATCGCGAACGGCTCGCCACCGCCAAAATGCACGCCTTCGATCCAAAGGGCAGGAAGGGGAAAGTCGCCGTCGCCTGCCGCGGCCTCGCGACGGACCCTCCGCTTCCAGCCATAGGTTTCGCCGCGAGCGGCGATGAGCTGCGCGAGATCGGGAACGTCGAGCACGGCCGAATGCACCTGGGGATGCGCGACGAACGAGCCCGCCTTGCGGCGGCGTTCGATGAGACCCGCCTTGGCTAGCGCCCCAAGCGCCTTGCTGACCGTTGCCCGCGAGCAACCATGGGATGCAACCAGTTCGTGCTCGAACGGAATGCGGTGCCCCGGACGCCATTCGCCGGACCGGATGCGTGTCTCGATCTCCGTGCGGATACGCAGGTCGAGCGTCACGCTAGAAGCCGCTCGAGCGTCCGCCGGTAGCATGCGGCGACTTTGTCGGCGGCAATGTGCCGGCCTTGCTCGACGCATTTGCGGCCGCCGCGCCAGACGGTCCCGATCGCACCTCGACCACTCGCGAAAATCCAGCGGTCGAGCAGTGTCGCGGCGTCGGCGCCAGCGAACGCCACATGCGTCAGATCGAGCGCGACGATATCGGCGGGCGCGCCCGTCGTGAGTCCGCTCTCGACCCCGAGGGCTTGCGCGCCGCCGCTGACGGCGGCATCGAACAGCCGCCGGCCGACCGAAGGTTCGGCGTCGCCGGCGAGCACTCCACGGCGATGGTGCGAAAGCCGCTGCGAATATTCGAGCGCGCGGATTTCGGCGGCGGCATCGATCAGGATGTTAGAATCCGTGCCCGTGCCGAAGCGGCCCCCTGAGGCAAGGTAACGTTCCGCAGGAAAAATCCCGTCGCCGAGATTGCCCTCGGTCACGGGGCAAAGTCCCGCGACCGCGCCACTGGCGGCAAGCCGGTCGCACTCACGGTCGTTGAGATGCGTGGCGTGGATCAAACACCACCGCTCGTCGACTTCAACGTGATCGAGCAACCAGTCGACGGGCCGCGCGCCGCTCCACGCGATGCAGGCTTCAACCTCTTTGATCTGTTCGGCGGCGTGGATGTGGATCGGCCCATCACCCGCCAGCGGAACGATCGCGCGCAGTTCGTCCGGCGTCACCGCGCGCAGCGAATGCGGCGCGATCCCCATGTTGGCGTCGGCCGGCAGCTTCGTCCGGCTCGCCTCGACCAGCCGCGCAAAGCCGTCGAGATCGAAAAAAAAGCGCCGCTGGCCGGGCGCTGGCGGAGCCCCGTCGAAATCCGCATGCGCGTAGAACACCGGAAGCAAGGTAAGGCCGATGCCGGTCATGTCGGCCGCTGCCACGATCGCTGCGGCGGTTTCGGCGGGATCGGCGTAGGGGCGGCCGTCAATATCGTTGTGAAGATAATGGAACTCGCCGACCCGGGTGTAGCCCGATTCCAGCATCTCGACATAGGCTTGGGCGGTGATCACCGAAATGTCGTCGGGCGTGAGCCGGCCGAGGAAGCGATACATGACCTCCCGCCAGCTCCAGAAATCGTCGTCGGACCGCCCGCGCCGTTCCGACAGGCCGGCCATGCCGCGCTGGAAGCCGTGGCTGTGGACGTTGCAAAGGCCGGGAACGGCGGCGCCATAGCGCTCGCCCGAGGATTCCGGCGCGACGCCCGCCTCGACCGAAGCGATCCGCCCGCCCGCCAGGCCGATCCGGACCCGCTCCGCCCATCCCTGCGGCAGCAGGGCGTGCGCGAACCAGAGATGCGGCATCGGTCGTCCTCCTGCACATTATGTCTAGACATAATCGGGTCGCTGAACAAGGATGGGGCATGGACCGGCTCTGGACCAACGCCCGCCTCGCGACGATGACCGGCGACGGGCTCGGCATCGTCGACGACGGCGCAATCGCCTGCCGCGACGGCCGCATCGCCTATGCCGGGCCACGCACCGGCGCTCCTTCTGCTGCCGAAACCATCGATTGCGCCGGTTGCTGGATCACCCCCGGCCTGATCGACTGCCACACCCATCTCGTTCACGCGGGCGATCGTGCCGGCGAATGGGCGATGCGGCTGGAGGGTGCGAGCTATGAGGACATCGCCCGCGCCGGCGGCGGGATCCTCTTCACGATGCGCTCAACTCGCGCCGCGAGCGAAGCCGACCTCGTCGCGACCGCCCTGCCCCGGCTCGACGCGCTAATCGCCGAGGGCGTGACCACGGTCGAGATCAAGTCCGGCTATGGCCTGACCGTCGACGATGAACTCAAAATGCTGCGGGCGGCGCGCGCATTGGCCGGGGTGCGCGCGGTGCGGGTCTCGCCGACGCTGCTTGGGGCGCACGCATTACCGCCGGAATATGCGGGGCGCGCGGACGATTATGTCGATCTGGTTTGTGAGACCATGATCCCGGCGGCCGCCGATCTCGCCGAAGCGGTCGATGCCTTCTGTGAGGGAATCGGCTTCTCGCCCAAGCAGGTGGACCGGGTTCTGGCCGCCGCGAAGGCGAACGGTTTTCCGGTCAAGCTCCACGCCGAGCAGTTGTCGGCCCTCCATGGCGCCCGCCTCGCGGCCAGCCATGGTGCGCTCTCGGCCGACCATCTCGAATATGCGGACGAATCCGACATAATCGCGATGGCGGCGGCGGGAACGGTCGCGGTGCTCTTGCCGGGCGCCTTTTATTTCATGCGCGAGACGACGCCGCCACCGATCGGTCTCTTCCGTGCCCATGGCGTACCGATCGCGATCGCGACCGACTGCAATCCCGGTACATCACCGACTTCCTCGCTGCTGCTCATGCTCAACATGGCCGCGACCCTTTTCGGACTGACCATGAACGAGGCGTTACGCGGCGTGACCGTCAACGCGGCGCGCGCATTGGGGCTCGCGAAGGAAATCGGCACGCTGGACCCGGGCAAGGCCTGCGACCTCGCGGTTTGGGACATTTCAGACCCCGCCGAGCTCGGCTACCGCATCGGCTTCAATCCGTTGCACATGCGCGTGAAGGACGGCCGATGCAGTTGACGCCAGGGGCCGTCGCCTACGCCGACTGGCGCGCGATCCATGAGGGCGCCAACCCAAGCCTCGATCCCGCCTGCCGCTCCGCCATCGCCGAAAGCGCCGCGGCGGTCGAACGCATCCTCGGCGCGGGCAAGCCAGTCTATGGCATCAACACCGGCTTTGGAAAGCTCGCGAGCGTCCGCATCGAGGCGCGCGACCTCACGACGCTCCAGCGCAACATCGTGCTGAGCCATGCCGCCGGCGTCGGGGAGCCGATGCCCGCGCCGATCGCGCGGCTGATGATGGCGCTCAAGCTCGCCAGCCTCGCGCGCGGCGCGTCGGGCGTGACGCCGAAGACTGTGGACCTGCTCGAAACGATGCTCGCCAAGGGTCTGGTGCCCGTCGTGCCGGTCAAGGGCTCGGTCGGCGCCTCGGGCGACCTCGCGCCGCTCGCCCACATGGCCGCCGCGATGATCGGCGTGGGAGAAATTTTCGCCAACGGCGCGCGATTACCCGCGGCTCAGGCTCTGAATGATGCGGGGCTCGCTCCGCTTGCGCTGGGTCCCAAGGAGGGGCTCGCACTTCTGAACGGCACGCAATTCTCATGCGCCTACGCGCTCGCCGGGCTATTCGAGGCCGAACGGCTGTACCGCGTCGCGCTCGTCACCGGCATCCTCTCGACCGAAGCCGCCAAGGGTTCGGACGCGCCCTTCGACCCTCGTATCCACGCGCTCAGAGGTCACAACGGCCAGATCGAGACCGCGGAGGCGCTGCGGCGGCTGATGGACGGATCGGCGATCCGCGCCTCGCACCGCGTCGACGACCTGCGCGTGCAGGACCCCTATTGCCTGCGCTGCCAGCCGCAGGTGATGGGCGCGGTGCTCGACCTCTTGCGCCAGGCGGCGGCCACGCTCGTCACCGAGGCCAACGGCGTCTCTGACAATCCCATGATCTTCGCCGACACCGACGAAGCGTTGTCCGGGGGCAACTTCCACGCCGAGCCAGTCGCCTTCGCCGCCGACATGATCGCGCTCGCCTTGTGCGAAATCGGCAGCATATCGGAGCGGCGGGTCGCGATGCTCGTCGATCCCGCGCTCTCCGGCCTCCCCGCCTTCCTCACCCCCCGGCCCGGGCTCAACTCGGGCTTCATGATCCCCCAGGTGACCGCCGCCGCGCTCGTTTCCGAGAACAAGCAGCGCGCCTATCCGGCGAGCGTCGATTCGATCCCGACATCCGCCAACCAGGAGGATCATGTCTCGATGGCGGCGCATGGCGCGCGGCGGCTGATCGAGATGGCGGCGAATGTCGACGCGATCCTCGGCATCGAACTGTTGGCGGGTGCGCAGGGCTGCGATTTTCATGCGCCGATGCTTTCCGGCGCGCTGATCGAGGCCGTGCGTAACCTGCTCCGCGCGGTCGTGCCGACGCTCACCGAAGACCGCCATATGGCGCCCGATATCGCAGCCGCGATCGCGCTGGTCCGCGCGCCGGCCTTGCTCGATGCGGTGGGCGCACTTCCGGGGCTGGATGGATGACTTGGCTCCATGTCGAGCGTCGCGACACGCCGCTGATCTTGACCTTCCCGCACGGCGGAATCGAAATCCCCAACGACCTGTTGGCCGCCTTCCGTTCGCGCTGGTGGGCGGTCCGCGACGCCGATTGGCATATCCGCGCGCTCTATGAGGGTCTGACCGACGCAACCATGATCTGGACCGATATCTCGCGCAGCGTGATCGACTGCAACCGCGACCCCTCGGGCGCGTCGCTCTATCCGGGGCAGGCGACTACCGGGCTCTGTCCGGTGGAGACCTTCGATGGCGAGCCGCTCTACCGCGATGGCGACGCGCCGGACGTCGAGGCGCGAAAGACGGAATGGTTCGCGCCCTATCGTGCGACGATCGAGGCGGAGATCGCGCGGCTGCGCGCAGTCCACCCGCGTGTCGTGCTCTACGACTGTCATTCGATCCGCAGCCGCATTCCGCGCCTGTTCGATGGCGAGCTGCCCGAGCTCAATATCGGCACCGACAATGGCGCGACCTGCGATCCGGCGCTGAGCGACGCCGTCATGGCCGAGTGCTCGGGCCGCAGCCACATCCTCAACGGCCGCTTCCGGGGCGGGTGGACGACGCGCCATTACGGCCACCCGGATCGGGGTATTCACACAATCCAGATGGAGATCGCGATGCGCGCCTATCTTCACGAACCCGCGGGCACGCCGGACGAAGCAAGCTGGCCCCCGCCTTACGATCCCGATTTCGCGGCGCCGTTGCGAGACGACCTCGTCCGCATTCTCGCCGCCGCTCAGGTTTTCGCGAAAGGCTCCGCATGACCCGCTTCGACAACGCCCGCCATATCGTCGCGCCGACGGGCTCTGAACTCAGCGCGAAGAGCTGGCAGACCGAAGCCGCGATGCGGATGCTGATGAACAATCTCGATGCACGCGTGGCGGAGAATCCGCAGGAGCTGGTCGTCTACGGCGGCATTGGCCGCGCCGCGCGCGACTGGGAAAGCTTCGATCGCATCGTCGCGACGCTGAAGCGGCTCGACGACCACCAGACACTGCTGGTCCAGTCGGGCAAGCCGGTCGGCGTGTTCCGCACACACCGCGACGCCCCGCGCGTGCTGATCGCCAATTCCAACCTGGTGCCGAAATGGGCGACGTGGGAGCATTTCCACGAGCTCGATCGCGCCGGACTGATGATGTACGGCCAGATGACCGCCGGTTCGTGGATCTACATCGGCACGCAAGGGATTGTGCAGGGCACCTACGAAACCTTCGTGGAGGCCGGCCGCCAGCATTATGGAGGCGACCTTTCGGGACGCTGGATTCTCACCGCCGGCCTTGGCGGCATGGGCGGCGCGCAACCGCTGGCGGCGACGATGGCGGGCGCGTCCTGCCTTGCCGTCGAATGCCAACCGAGCCGGATCGAGATGCGGCTCCGGACCGGCTATCTCGATCGCCGCGCCGACAGCCTCGACGAGGCCCTGGAGATCGTCACCACCGCCACCTCGCCCGTCTCGGTCGGCCTGCTCGGCAACGCCGCCGACATCTATCCGGAACTGGTGCGCCGGGGCGCGCGCCCCGATCTCGTCACCGACCAGACCTCCGCGCACGACCCGATCAATGGCTATCTGCCGCAAGGCTGGACGCTCGAGCGCTGGATTGCCGCGCGCGAAAACGATCCCGGCTCGGTCGAGCTTGCCGCCAAGACTTCGATGGCGACGCACGTCCGCGCGATGCTCGATTTCTGGAAGGCCGGCGTGCCGGTGGTCGATTACGGCAACAATATCCGCCAGGTGGCGCTCGACGAAGGCGTCGGCGACGCCTTCGCGTTCCCGGGCTTCGTTCCCGCCTATATCCGCCCGCTGTTCTGCCGGGGCGTGGGACCGTTCCGCTGGGTGGCGCTGTCGGGCGATCCCGAGGACATCTACAAGACCGACGCCAGGGTCAAAGCGCTGATGCCCGGCGATGCACACCTCCACCGCTGGCTCGACATGGCGCGCGAGCGGATCAAGTTTCAGGGTCTGCCGGCGCGCATCTGCTGGGTCGGCCTCGGCGACCGGCATCGCCTCGGCCTCGCCTTCAACGAGATGGTCGCGTCCGGCGAATTGAAGGCGCCGATCGTGATCGGCCGTGACCATCTCGACTCAGGGTCGGTTGCCAGTCCTAATCGCGAGACCGAGGCGATGAAGGATGGCTCCGACGCCGTATCGGACTGGCCGCTCCTGAACGCGTTGCTCAACACCGCGAGCGGCGCGACCTGGGTCTCGCTCCACCATGGCGGCGGTGTGGGCATGGGCTATTCGCAGCACGCCGGAATGGTGATCGTGGCGGACGGCACGGCGGAAGCCGCGGCGCGGCTGGAACGCGTGCTCTGGAACGACCCCGCCTCGGGCGTGATGCGCCATGCCGACGCCGGCTATGGGGATGCCGTTCAATGCGCTCAGACGAACGGGCTGGATCTGCCTGGTCTGCTGCCGTGATCCCGCCGCGCCGGGTTGTGAAGCAGGGGTATGACCTCTAGGCGACGCCCGAATGCGTTCGGCGTCTTCTCAGTTCGCGCCGGATGGGCGTCGCTTCCAGGTGACTTCTCGCGCGGTCGCGATCGCCTTGGCGCTTGCGATCGAAGCGCTTTTGCTGATCGCGATGCTCAGGCTTGGATATACTTCCGGCCGGTTGCCGGACGTCGCGCGCAAGCTGATTACGTTCAACCTCCTGCCGTCGTCCCGGGTCGCGCCCAAGCCGAAGCCCGAGGGCCGGTCCGCGTCGAAAATCAAGCGCGAGAGCGGCGGAGCTCCATCCCATGCCGCTGCTCAACGCACCGCGCCGATGCCGCTGCCGACCGCGAACAAAGTGGTCGCTCTAAGCAAGGAAGAGTTCGCGGCCGCGGATATCGGCGCCCTTCCATCACACGCGAGCGGCACCCGCACCGGCAAGGACAGCGGTGCTGCCTATGGGCCTGGCGAGGGGCCTGGCGGCGCGCCGCTGTATAACGCTGAATGGTATGTCGAACCCACCAACGGCGAGCTGGCCTTATACCTGCCCGAGGGAGGTCCGAAGCCCGGCTGGGCTCTGATCATCTGCCGGACGATCGAGAACTACCACGTCGAAAATTGCCGCGGGCTCAGCGAGTCTCCTCCCGGCTCGGGCCTCGCGCGGGCGATGCGCCTGGCGTCGTGGCAATTCCGCGTCCGGCCGCCCCGGATCGGCGGCCGGCCGCTCATCGGCGCGTGGGTGCGCATCCGTTTCGATTTCATGGTGACCGCGGCGAAGCGACCGTACCGGCCGGCGGAGCTCCCCGAGGCGTCGGACGATCAATAGCGAAGTGGAAGCAGCGCGCCGATCTTGGTGGACAGGGCTGGATTCGAACCAGCGTACGGGAAACCCGGGCAGATTTACAGTCTGCTGCCTTTAACCACTCGGCCACCTGTCCAGGCTCGCAAGCGAGCGCGCGTCTGTGGCGAAAGCGTGCTTGCCTGTCAACGCGAGCGGCCCCTAGAGCAACATCATGCGAAGGGGGAATCGACCGGCGCAAGCCAGCGGCCAGCGGCCGCGTTTTTGGGGGCGGCACGCCGTGCTCGCGTCGCTCGCCAATCCGGCGCGCACCGTGCGCAAGCTGTGGGGCACGCGCGAGGCGCTGGCGCGGCTCGACCTGCCGCCGGTGCTCCCCGTCGTCTATGCCGACGTCGCCGACCTCGGGCGCATGGTGCCGATCGACGCGCCGCAT
>JACDGO010000432.1 GCA_013821585.1 Sphingomonadaceae bacterium | reverse complement strand
TCTCAGAGATCACGCCGGGGCTTGTTCAAGAATACCGCGTCCACCGGACGACATCGCGGCTCGACAAAAAGACAGGAATTCCCAAGCGCCCATCGCGGACGACGATGCACCATGAGATCGTCACGTTGCGCCATGTCCTGAAGACCGCCAACCGCCACGGCTGGCTACCCTATCTTCCCGACTTGACGACGCCCTATCGCGCATCGGGCAAGATCGCGCATCGGGCATGGTTCTCGCCCGATGAATATAAGCAGCTCTATAAGGCGACGGGCGAGCGCGCCAAACATCCGCTGAGGGAGCGGTGGCGGTCAGCCTGCGAAGACCTGCACGACTATGTGCTGTTCATGGTGAACAGCGGGCTTCGCCCCGATGAGGCGAAACGCATCGAGTTGCGCGACATCGACATCGTTGCGGACGGTCCAGGTGCGGAAAAAATTCTGCACATAGCGGTTCGAGGCAAACGGGGCGTTGGCTATTGCAAGACGATGCCGGGCGCGGTGCTCCCGTTCACGCGAATGAAAAAGCGCCATAACCACGAACCGAACCAGTTGCTGTTTCCGACCATCCAGCGGGAGTTGTTCAACACGCTGCTTGGCGAACTCGGCTTGAAGCATGACCGAGAAGGCAATGCCCGAACCAGTTACAGCTTGCGCCACACCTATATCTGTTTCCGGTTGATGGAGGGTGCAGACATCTATCAGATCGCCAAAAATTGCCGCACCAGTGTGGAAATGATCGAAAAATACTATGCCTCGCACATCAAGAATATGCTCGACGCGTCGGCGATCAACGTGCGCCGCGCCAAGTGAATAGCGGATCGGTGAAGCGAGCCCCCCGGCGGCAAGCGTCGGAGGATCGGTTTGCAGAAATGCTCTCTCTGGCTATAGGTGGCCCATCGCGGGTGTGGTGGAATTGGTAGACGCACGGCACTCAAAATGCCGCGACTTCGGTCGTGTCGGTTCGAGTCCGACCACCCGCACCACCTTATTTTTCGTGATCTAAAGCGACCCGGAACCGGGGCTTGGATCACCGTTTCGTCAGGCGAAATGAGTCGAACGACCATTGCCCGGCTTCTGCGAAATGACAGCCGAACGTCAGTCATGCTGGCCAACAAGATCCTGAACGGGATTTGGCCATCGCCAATTCAAAAGCGGTCCCTTCCCAATCCTAGCGACACGGCGTTTTCAGAACTTTCGACCTTTGGACCGATACGCCAGACTATGACCGCTCGACGATAGCCTGGCCGATCCGCAGCGATCACACCGTTGGCGTTCCATTCGTTTCGGCAACGCTCAGCCCAAGGTCGCGGCTTACACAAATCCTTTCACAAAACTGGCCTGAATCTCCTCTTTGACCATCGATACGAAAGTGCCTATCGTCAAAGCCTTGGTTTTCGGTAGGTTTCGGCGGTAGTCGCGCCTGTCTCAAAATCCAGTTCCGAGAGGAGTGTGGGTTCGATTCCCACCGCCCGCACCACCTAATCTTAGCATGGTCCGATGGCCCAGCCGCACGGTTGGCCGGACTTTGTTCGAGTGGCGTGGAGTGACCGAAGGGCCGCAAGCCACTCGCGCGAAATGACCGTCAAAGGGCAAGGTCATGTTGGCAATTGGCACCCCGCCCGGGGTGCGGCCATCGCCTCCGATTAGCATCGCGAATCTCGCGCCGCTCAAACGTCCGAGCAGGAGCTTCGATTAGTCAACCGGACGCGAGGCTCTGGGCGCATGATTGATAGAATGGCATTCTATCGATCATGCACCGACACAGAATTATCTTTTCGACCCGTCCGCAGAGCGCCGTGCGCGGCTGGGCGCAGGAGGAAGTCTGGCCACCAGCGACATCGAAACCGCATTCCTACGCGAAATATGGCGAACTCCTGCTACGTTACACGCCGTAATATAGCGGATATAATTCCGCGCAATTGACGACGCATATTATTGCTCCTATGTCTGGCTAGAAACCTGCACGGAGGAACTCGAATCGTGGCACAGAACGCGCGCTTAAAGGCCGTGGATGAGGCGCTAGACTCGTCGAAGCGGTCCAAATTTGTGAAACTTGCGGGCAGCCGAACGGTCACGGCGATTAAGGCAATCCGCGTCATCGCCAAGCTCGGCAACAAATCCGCCTATGATTACAATGAGGCGGACGTGAAGAAAATCGCGTCCGCGCTCTCCAAGGAAATTGAAGCTCTGAAGGCGCGCATGCTCTCGACCGGCACCAAGGAAACGATCGAATTCGAACTCTAAGAAACGAGGAATGCAATGACGGCCGCCTACGATCCCCAGACCCTCTGCCTCGCCCTCCTTCACGCCGACGCGGAGGCGGCGGTCGTCGACATCCTCAAAAGAGCCGGCTTGTGGGACGAAGCGGAACTATGGCGCGACCTTGGTGACGAACCGGAGAATTATTCGACGGTTGGCAACCAACAGAGCCGCGCCGAACAGGCGTTGGTCGAGAAGCTCGTCAATGCCGTCGATACCAAACTGATCGCCGCCAGCGTCGGCGCGGGCGTAGACCCCGAGGGACCGGAAGCCCCAGCTACGATGCGCAAAGCGCGCGAGCAATTCTTCGGCGACCAGCTCAACGACCTTAACACCCTGTCGCGGTCGATCACCGTCGCCGCGACCGGCGCCAAATCGCCCCAACATATGTCGCTTAGGATCTGATGCGAGATAATCGAATCGATGATGGGGTGATTTGATGTTGCGGTGCTGTTTGGCAGCGCGTCATCGAGTTTGTACGCGAAAGGGCTGGACGGGGCCTGGACGGCCTGATTCAGTGGCC
>JACDGO010000431.1 GCA_013821585.1 Sphingomonadaceae bacterium | reverse complement strand
CGGCTATCCCGCGCGCGGCGGCAATATCGAGCAGTGGCTTTCTGGCGCGATGGACAAGGGCTGGCTCGCCCCCGCCTCGCTCCACGCTTCGGCGGCGGCGGTTCTCGGCCGCCCCGCCGACCGGCTCTGGCCGGTTCCGCCGGGGTCGATGTCCGGCTGAAACGCGCCGCCCGCTTGCGGGCGAACGGCTCCTCCCGATATCAAGTGACGCAAGCGCGCCACAGCCGCGGCGAATTCGGACACGCGGGACTTTCCGCGCGCGCCCGCCTCGCGTAGATTGCAGCCCCGAAGTAACCCTCGAAGGAGTCCCGACCCATCGCAATTCCCACGACGCGCCGCCCGCTCGGCCAGACGCCGCCGCCGCTTTCCGGCCCGCGCTACAACGAGTTCATCCAGAGCCAGAAGGTCCGGGTGATCGACGAGAACGGCGAGAATCTGGGCGTGCTCTTCACGCGCGAGGCGATCGAGCAGGCGGCCGAAGTGGGGCTCGATCTGGTTGAGGTGTCGCCCAATGCCGACCCGCCCGTCGCCAAATTCCTCGACATCGGCAAGTTCAAATACGAGACGCAGAAAAAGGCGAACCTCGCGAGGAAGACGCAGCACATCCAGGAGATCAAAGAGATCAAGATGCGCCCCAACATCGACGATCACGACTATGACACCAAGATGAAAAAGGTGTTCGAGTTCATCGGCGAGGGCGACAAGGTGAAGGTCACGCTGCGCTTCCGCGGCCGCGAGCTTTCGCACGGCCAGCTCGGCATGAACCTGCTCCAGCGCGTCCAGGGCGACATCGCCGAAGTTGCCAAGGTCGAGCAGCACCCGCGCTTCGAAGGGCGCCAGATGCTGATGGTGATCGCGCCGAAATAGCGGCGGCGCGAACCCCTCCGGAACGAAGTTTGGCCAGCGCGTAAAAAATCGCTCTCCTAAAACAAACCGGGTTGGTTAGCGTGCGCGAATCATGCAAAACCGACAGCCCAACGCGCCGAACGGCGGCGCTCCCGTCCCGGACTTCGCGCCGGTCCCCCGCACCTGCAAACGCCACGACGGCTGGACGCCGGCGCGGCAACGCGCGTTCATCGACGCGCTCGCCGAGCTCGGCAGCGTCGGGGCCGCGTGCAAGCGCATCAACATGAGCACTTACGGCGCTTATTATCTGCGCCGCCAGCCGGGCGCGGACGAATTCCGCGCCGCCTGGGCCGCCGCGCTCGATTTCGGCGTGCTGCGCCTGACCGCCATCGCCATCGACCGCGCGACCGAGGGCGTTCCCGTCCCCGTCTTCTGGCGCGGCGAACAGGTGGGGGAGAAGCGCGCGTTTAACGACCGGCTGCTGATGTTCGTCATAAAGCATCATCTGCCCGGGCAGGAGCTCCTGAGCTTCGCGACACGCGCGGCGCGGGAAGGCGAAGCGCCCGAGGCTGCCGAAGCCGCGACTCGCGCCACGGACAAATGGCTGACGGAGCACGCGCGCGCGTTCGGCGTGCTCGCCGCCGCGCACCGCCGCTTCATCTGCCACGCCGTGCTCGCGCTGCTCGCCGGCGATCACCCGTCGGCGCGCGACCACGAGAGCGAGGCGCGCGCGCTCGAACGGATCATGGACTATGAGCCCGACGGGTGGACCGGCGAAGCGGGCTTACAGCAACTCGCGATCGGGTAGTGTCTCACTTTGAATTTCGCGGCCTGTAAGGCCCGCGCGCTTTCGGAGCCGGGGCCATCGCGTCGATCTTTGCCACAATATCGTCCAGCGACCAAAGCCGGTCGGTGATGCCAGCGGCCATCGCGGGCGAGACGCGAAGCGTTTTATGGATGCGGCAGAAATTGTAGAACGCGAAATAGAGCGCCAGCGCATGAATGTGATTGTCGAGCTTCTTTGAAAAGGCGTTGGTGAGCCGGGTGAAGCGGCGCATCGACATACGCATGGTGAGGTTCTGCCGCTCGACAAACGACGTCGAGACGTGCGCCACGTCCGGGTTGCCTTCGCGCCTGATCTTCTTGATGCCCGTGCATTCGGCGGGGCTGTAGCGGCCCGGAGCGCCGCAACCAGCGGTAGCGGTCGTTTCGTGGCTGCTGGAATCGCCGCCCGCTTAGCAAGCTGATTCGCTACCGCGCCACAACGCCGCCCGTCGGCGCCCTGGCCGGATGACGCCTGCCCCAAGCCACCGCGCGGGCGGCGTGGAGCTTGGCGCGCGCCTCGGCGATCGTCGCCACGTCGCCCGATTGCGCGGCGCGCGCCGCGACCAGCCGCTGGTGCGCGACCTGCTGATCGGCGAAGTTAATCTCCGATTTCGAGGGCCGACCGGCAGCGAGCGCCGGCGCGGCGAGAAGCGCGAGGGCGGACAGGGCGGTCGTCGGGCGGATCATCGTCATGGGCTTTCGCGAAACATCGGTCCCCCACAAAACCGCCGCCCGGCCCCTTCGGTTCCGCTCCGCCGCAAGGCGACGCCCGCCGATCTTGCCGCCATTCCGTATATCCCGTATATCCCGGGCCCATGAACGCGCCCATCCACGCGAAGACCTTCAAGAGCGGCAACAGCGAAGCGATCCGCCTGCCCAAGGGCGTCGGCTTCGGCATCGGCACGGAAATGCGCGTCGAACGCGATGCGCATCGCATCGTTCTCACGCCCGTGACCGACCCGGCCGAGGAAAAACGCAAGCTGCTTCGGATGCTGGCGGAACTCGATGCCTTGCCGAAGCCAAGCTATACCCCGACTCATTGATTGCCCGAAAAACGTCTTGGCAAGGAGGGGAAAAGGGATTCTTGTCGGATGTATGGTTCGAGGTGGTTTTCTGGGCGGAGCCGAACG
>JACDGO010000430.1 GCA_013821585.1 Sphingomonadaceae bacterium | reverse complement strand
CCGGCGGCGCGGGACTGAGCTTCACGACCGCGAACGCGACCGGTGGCAGTGCGATACTGACGACGGCGGGCGCGCTTTCGGTCGACCGCTCGCAGGCCAGCGCGGACGCGGCCTTCACCAGCAGCGGCGGCGGGGTCACGCTCGGCGCGTCGAACGTTGCGGGCGGTGCGCTCGGCGTCACCGCGGCGGGCACGGCGACGTTCAACGGCGTGGCCACCGGCGCGACGATGGCGATCCGGTCGAGCGACATCGCCATCGCGCCCACGGCGCAACTCGGCGCGCAGGGGACGACCTCGCAGCTCAGCTTCACAAGCACGAATTCGGGACAAACCTTCATCGGCGGCGCGGCGACGGGCAGCGGTGGCTATCGCCTCGGCGACGCCGAGCTGCAGCGCGCATTCGCCAACGGCATTTCGATCGCGGCCGTTCCCGGGCAACAGGGCGCCTCGGTCACACCGAACGCGACCCCGGGCGTGGTGCTCGACACGCTGACGCTCACCGCCGCGCAGAACGGGCAGACCGGCGCGACCGCGGCCAACATCGGCGCCTCGGGCACGCTGCGCATCCAGACGCCGGGCGTGCTGCGCGTCGTCGGTGCGGTGAAGCTCAACAACGCGAATTCGGGCAATCGCTTCGAGCTCGCGGCCGACACGGCGATCGAGGCGCAGCCCACGGGCTCGATCGCGCTGAACGGTGCGAGCGGACTGATAGGCACCTTGGCGCTCAACTCCGCCGACGTCATCGCGTCGTCGGCACAGGCGCTCAGCGACGTCGCGGCGGCAGCCAACCTCAAGGCGGCGAGCGACCGGCTCGGCATCAACGACGGCGCGGTCAACGACGAGGGCTATTTCGGCGCGGGCGGAATCATCGTTACGATCGGCAACAGCCTCTACATCCAGAACAGCGGCGTGAGCGCGCCCGCCGGCACGAGCGATTTCACTGGAAGGAGAGGCTTCACCGTCGGCGACGGCGGCTTCACCGTCGTGGCGGCGGGCACGAATCGCGTGAAGATCGCCATCAACGGCCGCCAGGTCTCGACCACCGCGACCGGCGGCTTCGTCACCGGCGTCGACCTCATCCCCCGCGTGGTCATCCGCACCTCTACGGGGCAAGCGACCGGACAGGCGACATCGGCGTTCGATCCGCTGTCGACGATCAACGGCTGTTCGATCCTCAACCCGGATTCATGCGGCGTCCACTTCGACGATCCCGGCAAGGTCGCCCGCGACGTGATCGAGAACGAGGTGGAGCAGATGTCAATCGGCCAGCTCCTTCCGGTCGCGTTGGTCGAACTCAAGGACTTCGAAGGCTTCGCCGACCAGCCGCTGATCGACGAGCCGGTAACGGGCGCGGGCAACGACGACCTTTACGCGATCGACGATTCGCAGGTTTGTGACGCGAAGCGCAAGGATCCGCCTTGCAAATAGCGAGCGGTTGACGCGAGGGCAGCGCGTGTCGCACGGGCAAGCGCATGCCCGACCGCCCCTTACGCCTGTTCGACAGCTTCACCCGATCGATCCGCGCGTTCGAGGCCATCGAGCCGGGTCATGCAAGGGTCTACAGCTGCGGCCCCACGGTTTATCATTTCGCGCACCTCGGGAACCTGCGCGCCTATGTCTTTACCGACACGCTGACGCGCGCGCTCCGGTGGAAGGGGTACGAAGTCACGCACGTCATAAACATCACCGACGTCGGCCATCTGACCTCGGACGCCGACGCCGGCGACGACAAGATGGAAGCGGCGGCCGCGCGCGAGGCGAAGACGATCTGGGACGTCGCCGCCTTCTATACCGAAGCCTTCAAGCGCGACGTTTCCGCGCTCAACATCCGCGAGCCGGGCCGCTGGTCGGTCGCGACCGATCACATCCCAGAGATGATCGCCTTCGCCGAAAAGATCGCGCCCGCTCATTGCTACGAGATCGAAAGCGGCCTTTATTTCGATAGCACAACCGTGCCCGACTACGGCCGGCTCGCCGGGCATTCGGAAGGGCCGCAGGAAGCGCGGATCACGGCGGTCGAAGGCAAGCGCCATCCATCGGATTTCGCGATCTGGCGCAAGTCGCCACCGGGCGAGACGCGCCAGATGGAATGGGATTCGCCTTGGGGCCGCGGCGCGCCGGGCTGGCACCTCGAATGCTCGGTGATGAGCATCGAATATCTGGGCGAAGAGTTCGACATCCACACCGGCGGCATCGACCACCGCGAAATCCACCATCCCAACGAGATCGCGCAGAACCAGGCGTTCACCGGCACGTCCGCGACGGGCGCGAACTGGTGGATGCACAACAACTTCCTCGTCGAGCGGTCGGCCAAGATGTCGAAGAGCGCGGGCGAATTCGCGACGCTGCAATCGCTCAGCGACAAGGGCGTCCACCCCCTCGCCTACCGGCTGATGTGCGTGAGCGCGCATTACCGGAGCGAACTCGAATTTTCAGGAGAAAACCTGTCGGCCGCGCTGACCCGGCTCAAGCGGCTGGTGATGGCGGTGGCGCAGTTGCGCGACCGCCCACAGGGCGATGTCGTGCTGACTCCCGCCGCCGAAGCGTTGCTCGACCGTTTCGATGAGGCGCTTTGCGACGACCTCAACCTTCCCAAGGCGCTGCCGTTGATCGACGAGGCGCTGGCGATGAAGGCGCTGTCGCCCGCCGCGCGGCTGCACCTCGTCGAGCGCATGGATCAGGTGCTTGGACTCAAACTCGACGGCCTCGATCGCGCGGCCCTGCGCGTGCGCCCGAAGGACGCGACGCTCGCGGAAGCCGACATCGAAGCGCGTCTCGCCGAGCGCAAGGCCGCGCGCACGGCGAAGG
>JACDGO010000429.1 GCA_013821585.1 Sphingomonadaceae bacterium | reverse complement strand
GTGATGACCTTCGCGCCCCAGAAGCTCATCTGACCCCAGGGAAGCACATAGCCCATGAACGCGGTCGCCATCATCAGCAGAAAAATGACCAAGCCGAGCAGCCACACCACCTCGCGCGGCGGCTTGTACGATCCGTAATAAAGACCGCGGAAGATATGGAGATAGACGACGATGAAGAACATCGACGCGCCCGTGGCGTGGGCATAGCGCAGAAACCAGCCGGCGTTCACGTCGCGCATGATGTGCTCGACCGAATCGAATGCGAGCCCCGCGTCCGCGCGATAGTGCATTGCCAGCACGATGCCGGTGACGATCTGGATCGCCAGTGCCGCGCCCGCGAGCACGCCGAAGTTCCAGAAATAATTGAGGTTGCGCGGCACCGGATAGCCCGCGCCGACGGCGTTGTAGACGAGGCGCGGCAACGGCAGCTTCTCATCGACATAGCGCATGAACGGATGCTTCGGCGCGTAATGCTCGGCCCAGGGAAAGCTCATGCCTTCGCTCCGACTTCGATGGTTGTGGCCGACCGGAACACATAGTCGGGGACTTCGAGGTTCTTGGGCGCCGGGCCTTTGCGGATGCGCGCCGCGGTGTCGTAGACCGATCCGTGGCACGGGCAGAAATAGCCGCCGAACTCGCCGCGCGTCTCGCCCTCCGCGGCGCCGAGCGGCACGCAACCGAGATGGGTGCAAACGCCCATCGTGATCAGCCACTGCGGCTTGCCGGGCTTGGTGCGCTCGGCAAGCGTCTGCGGATCGCGCAGGCTCGAAACCGGAACCGCGTTCGCCTCGGCGATTTCCTTCGGCGTCAGTTGGCGGACGAACAAAGGTTGCTTCCTGAAGATCGCCTTGATCGCCTGGCCCGGCTTGATCGCCGCCAGGTCGATCTCCGTCGTTGCGTCGGCGAGCACATCGGCCGACGGATTCATCTGATAGATCAGCGGCGCGATCGCGGCGACCGCGCCGACGCCCGCGAAGCTGAGCGCGGCGACATTGATGAAATCGCGGCGGCGCAGTTCGGGCTCGCCTGCGTCCGTCGTGCCCTCGATCAACGCCGGTTCGGCCATGCTCTCGTCTCTCACCCTGGAATAAAGGCCGTTCGGCGGATTGGCGGGCCTGATAGCGCCTCGCCCCGCCGATGCAAACCGGCAAATCGCGGGCCTTGCGGCGGCCGCGCCGGCTCGCCTAAGCGGCGGCCATGCGGATCGCGCTCTACCAGCCTGAGATCGCCGGAAACACCGGCGCGGTGCTGCGCATCGCCGCCTGCTTCGGCGTCGCGGTCGACATCATCGAGCCCATGGGTTTCGCCTTTTCGGATGCGCGGATGAAACGCGCCGGGATGGACTATGCAGCGCGTGTCCCCGTCGCGCGCCATGCCGACTGGAGCGCGTTTCGCGCCGCGGCATCGGGGCGGCTGATGCTTATGACGGCGCGCGGCAAGCACAGGCTCACCGAAACCGCGTTCGAGCCAACCGACATCCTCGTCATGGGAAGCGAGAGCTCGGGCGTGCCTGACGATATTGCCGGGGAGTGCGACGGCAGCGTTCGGATCCCCATCGCCAAAGACGCTCGCTCGCTCAACCTGTCGGTCGCGGCCGGCATCGCGCTGTTCGAGGCGCTTCGACGCACGGGGGGCTTGCCGCAATGACGCCGCTCGACGCGGAGCAAACCCAGGCGCGCGCATGGTTCGAAAGCCTGCGTGATCGCATCTGTGCGGTGTTCGAGGGTATTGAGCGCGAGACGGGAAGCGACGCCGGCTTCGTCTTCACGCCGTGGAGCCGCGACGACGACCCTAAAGAATCGGGCGGTGGCGGCGTGCGCGGCGTGATGAAGGGCAAGGTGTTCGAAAAGGTAGGCGTCAACGTCTCAACCGTCGGTGGGGCGTTCAGCCCCGAATTCGCCAAGTCGGTCCATGGCGCGGAGGAAAGTCCGGAATTCTTCGCTACCGGCATCAGTCTTGTCGCGCACATGGCGAACCCGCATGTGCCCGCCGTCCATATGAACACGCGCTTCCTGACGACGACCAAACGGTGGTTCGGCGGCGGCGCAGACCTCAACCCGCCGATTCCCTATGCGGAGGACACGCGCGACTTCCATATCGCGATGAAGGCGGCATGCGACGCCCACCCTTCGGGCGACTATCACCGCTTCAAGGCGTGGGCGGACGAGTATTTCTATCTGCCCCATCGCAAGGTCCACCGCGGCGTTGGCGGCATCTTCTTCGACCATCTGGAAAGCGATTTCAGCGCGGATTTCGCATTCGTGCGCGGTGTCGGCGAAGTGTTCCTCGCGATCTATCCCGAACTGGTACGGCGGCGGATGGAAACCCCGTTCGACAACGCCGATCGCGCGACGCAACTCGAGTGGCGCGGCCGCTACGCCGAGTTCAACCTCGTCTATGATCGCGGCACGCTGTTCGGACTGAAGACCGGCGGCAATATCGACGCGATCCTAATGAGCCTGCCGCCGCTCGCGACATGGGACTGAGCCTGGTTCCCGACGACCAGCTCGCGGCGGTCGTAACTTCGCTGGAGATGACCGCACGTCCTCTGCCCCAACCGCTGCCCGAATCGCCGCTCAGGCTGACGCGCTGGGCCGAGCCGTCACTCGACAAATATCGTGCGTTGTTCCGTCGCGTCGGTGCGCCGTGGCTGTGGTTTTCGCGGCTGGTGATCGCCGACGAAGCGCTGTCCGCTATCGTCAATAATGCGAGCGTCGATGTCTATGCGGCGGTCGATCGCGCGGGGCTCGAAGTCGGGATGCTCGAGCTAGACTTTCGCGCCGAAGGCCAGTGCGAGATCGCCTATCTCGGCCTT
>JACDGO010000428.1 GCA_013821585.1 Sphingomonadaceae bacterium | reverse complement strand
GTCATTCGAATACGGTCTCGTCATCGCTCGCTGACCTCCCAACCCAGCCCAAAGGTTGAATCAGAAGTCGCACGAAAACGGAATCCCAAATCGATTCACACAATCAGGAAATGACTCTAGAGCTTCGACCGTTTCCACGAATCTTCGAACACTGGCAGCCCCGCCGGAATGAACGGCCGCATTCAGGAAATTGCGGCTTTGAAACGACCGCAATTGGGCGCGGGACGGTCCGTCTGATTCCGGGCTCGAGCGCCCTAAATCTGATCCTCGGCAATCAAACGTTGCGCTAACAGACCGGGCTTGCCAGTCTTTCCGTCGTTCTCGCCGGAGGGGGATAGATAATCATGAGTCGAACGATGCTTGCAGCATTGCTTTCCGCGACCGCCTCGGTCTCCAATGCCGCGCCAGCCTCGAAGGATCAGTTGATGACGCCGCCCGCGGGTGCGCGCCACTACACCATCAGTTCGACCGCCAGCAAACATGGCGACATTTGGTCGTGGACGATGCCTGGCCAACGCATAGCCTATCGCATGTCGATGTCGTTACGCGGCTGGGTCACCGAAACCGATGAGCTGGTGACGCTGGGCAGAGATGGGCGGCCTAGGGCGCTCGCAATCCGCGGGTTCACCGACTCAGGCGATGCTACGGAAGATTTCTCCGTTGATGCAGTCGGTGTCGCGCACTGGAAGACCGTCGTTGATTCAGGCTCCGAGCCATTCGGGGCCAAGCGATACAATAGCTATGGCGGTCCCTGGCTCGCCAGCGAAAGTGACATTGAAGCGTTGGTTACCGCAGGGGCCAATGGCGTCGATCTGTTGCCGACCGGCCACGCCAGCATCGCCATCGGGCAGGCAGTTCAGATCGAGGGCCCGCAGGGTTCCAAGACGATCAAGCTCGCCTTCATTAAGGGCTACGGGTTTTCGCCATCGCCGGTTTGGCTCGACAAGGACAACCACTTTTTCGGCAATGCCGGTGTCATCTCACTGCTGCCCGAGGGCTACGAGAAGGCCGGTCCTAAGCTGAAGGATATTCAGGATCAGGCGACTGCGACGATGGTGCGCGAGGTCGCCCATCGTTTCCTGAGTCGCGGCAACCGTACCCCGACGCTGGTCGGCCACGTCTTGATGTTCGATTCGGTCGCAGGGCGATACCTGCCGAACCGCGACGTGCTTATCGCCGACGGGAAGGTCGCGGCGGTGGCCGCGGCAGGAACGATCAAGGCGCCAGCGGGCGCGACCGTGATCGACGGGCGCGGCAAGACGCTCCTGCCCGGATTGTGGGACTCGCACCAACATGTCGGCGACGACTGGAACCTCTTGCAGAACGTCGCCACCGGTATGACTAACTATCGCAGTCCCGGGACTATGATCGAGGAGGCGCTGAGCATCTATCGGCGCCGGGCGGCCGGCGACCTGCTCGCACCCGACGGCAAGATTTCCGTGATCATCGATCGCAAGGATCCGCTGGCCGCGCAGGGCGCGCTTACGGTCTCGTCAGCGGCGGAAGCGGTTGCCGCGGTCGACAAGGTCAAGGCGGCGGGACTTTGGGGCGCTAAGTTCTACACCTCAATGAATCCGGCGTGGATCGCCCCCGCGGCGGCCGAGGCGCACAGGCTCGGCTTGCACGTACATGGCCACGTGCCCGCGGGAATGCGTCCGCTCGATGCGGTGCGTGCGGGCTATGACGAAATCACGCATATCAACTTCATCATTATGCAGGCGATGCCGCAGGACGTCGTCGACAAGGCCAATACCGCCGCGCGGCTCGAAGGCCCTGCAAAATACGGCAAGGATGTCGACCTCGACTCCCCCGCGATGAAAGCCTTTTATGCGGAGCTGGCCGAGCGGCACACGATCATCGACCCGACGCTAACGGTCTGGGAGCCATTGATGACCTCCGATGGCAGCGCGATCTCACCCGAATACGCGCCTTTTGCCGACATTGCGCCGCCTTCGGTTGCGCGCGGATGGAAGATCGGCGGCTATCCCTTGTTCGGTGGCCTGACGCGCGATGATTTCCGCAAAAGCTTTGCAAAGATGGTCGACTTGGTCGGCAGGCTGCACCAAGCGGGCGTTCCAATCGTAGCCGGGACTGATGGCTATGGGTTGGAGCTGGTGCGCGAACTCGAGCTCTATCAGCAGGCAGGTCTCAGCAACGCGGCGGCGCTGCAGACTGCAACGATTATCCCTGCACGGATGACCGGCATGGATGACCGTATCGGATCGATTGCAGCTGGAAAGACAGCGGACATCATCCTCGTCGACGGTGACGTCTCGTCGAGCCTTGCGAACCTTCGTCACGTCAACACGGTGTTTCTGGACGGCTACCGGCTTGATGGCGCGGCCTTGCGCCAAGCGAGCGGTCTCAGCGGCATGCCAAAGTGACGAGCGTGTCCTTCCAACCAGAAACTAAGTTCCGGAGAAGACGACGCCATAGATCACGCGACGATGCCAAATTGGCAAAATTCACGCTTGATCGGCGCGTATTTCAACTCAGCGCCATCGACGTGAAGCGCTCGGCTGTTGCCGGGCTGTAGAGCAAGAGCGATGTGGCTCTCCTTTGGTCTCGGCGGCACGCGACAGAGCGGAGAGCCTCATGAATGAAGGCCGTTATCGTGCCTCGGTCTAGCGGCTTGGATGATCATGATTGTGTGCAGAACGGCCAAGCGGTCTTAACGCTTGCCCTACGCTGATTGCTTGGCGGCAAGGCTCGCTATACTCCGTCTACGTCAGAACCCGAAAATCTGAGGGATTGATGACGCGGAAATTGTCAGTGACCGAGTCACAGTAAGCAGGCCAATTTTTTGGGACGCGTTCGGTGAGAAAGGT
>JACDGO010000427.1 GCA_013821585.1 Sphingomonadaceae bacterium | reverse complement strand
CGCGCCGCCTCCGGTGGTCGCGACCGTGCCCGCCAAGCCCGCGCCTTCGACGGCGACCACCCCCGCGCCCGCTCCTGCCGCACCGCCGCCCGGAAACAGCAACTAACCGATTCGCCGCCTTGCCCTTTGGGGCGCCGCCCGGCTAAGCCTGCGCTCCCATGGCGCGGTTCATTTTCATTACCGGCGGCGTGGTGTCCTCGCTTGGCAAGGGTCTGATGGCGGCGAGCCTCGCCGCTCTCCTGCAGGCGCGCGGCTATCGCGTGCGCATCAGGAAGTTCGATCCCTATCTCAACGTCGATCCGGGAACGATGTCGCCCTATCAGCACGGCGAGGTCTATGTGACCGACGACGGCGCCGAGACCGATCTCGACCTAGGTCATTACGAGCGGTTCACCGGAGTCGCTTCGCGCCAGTCCGACAATGTCACCTCGGGCCGCATCTATCAGCAAATCATCGTGCGCGAGCGGCGCGGCGACTATCTCGGCGCGACGGTTCAGGTGATCCCGCACGTCACCGACGCGATCAAGGCGTTCGCGCTGAACGAGACTGGCGACGTCGACTTCGTGCTGTGCGAGATCGGCGGGACCGTCGGCGACATCGAATCGCTGCCTTTCATCGAGGCGATCCGGCAGCTCCGGAACGATCTTGGCCGCGGGCAGACGGTATCCGTCCACGTGACGCTCGTTCCCTATATCGCGGCGGCGGGCGAGTTGAAGACCAAGCCGACTCAGCACAGCGTGCGCGAGCTCGCGGCATTGGGCGTGCAGCCCGACGTGCTCGTCTGCCGGTGCGAGCAGCCGCTGCCCGAGAGCGAGCGTGCGAAGATCGCGCTGTTCTGCAACGTCCGGAAGGAAGCGGTGATCCCCGCGCTCGACGCGAAGAGCATCTATGCGGTGCCGCTGCAATATCACGGCGAAGGTCTCGACGAGGAAGTGCTGCGCGCGTTCGGGATCGAGCCCGAGGCGAGCCCCGACCTATCGCGCTGGACCGAGATCATGGAGCGGCTCGCGAACCCAGAGGGCGAGGTGACGATCGGCGTTGTCGGCAAATATGTCGGCCTCCCCGACGCTTACAAGTCGCTGCACGAGGCGCTGGTCCACGGCGGCATCGCCAACCGGGTCAAGGTCAACATCCGCTGGCTCGACGCCGAACTGTTCGAGGGCGAGGGCGACGCCGCGCAGCTCGAGCCGTGCCACGCGATCCTCGTCCCCGGCGGCTTCGGCGAGCGCGGCAGCGAAGGAAAGATCGAGAGCGTCCGCTTCGCGCGTGAAAAGGGCGTGCCGTTCTTCGGCATCTGCCTCGGCATGCAGATGGCGTGCATCGAGGGCGCGCGAAACATCGCCGGGATCGCGAGCGCGTCGACCACCGAATTCGGGCCGACCGACGAGCCCGTCGTCGGCTTGATCACCGAATGGATGAGTCGCGAGGGCCTCGAGAAGCGTCACTTCGACGGCGATCTCGGCGGGACGATGCGCCTCGGCGCCTATGACGCGGTGCTCGGCGGCAACAGCCACGTCGCGGGCATTTACGGCGCGGGGCTGATCTCCGAACGCCACCGCCACCGCTACGAAGTCAACGTCCACTATCGCGACGCGCTGGAAAAGGGCGGCCTCGTCTTCAGCGGCATGTCTCCCGACGGCGCGCTGCCCGAGATCGTCGAGCGGCCCGACCATCCGTGGTTCGTCGGCGTGCAATTTCATCCGGAGTTGAAGTCGAAACCATTCGCGCCGCATCCCCTGTTCGCGAGCTTCGTCGAGGCGGCGGTACGGCAGTCGCGGCTTGTGTAATGTCGCCGATTGTGTAATAACTTCTGTATGACCAAGCCGCTCAAGCTCGTGCCGATCGGCAACTCCACCGGCGCGGTGTTCCCGCGCGAGGTGCTCGACCGGCTGCGCGTGGGGCGGGGAGACAGCCTGTTCATCGCCGAGACTCCGGGCGGGATCGAGCTGCGCGTCAGCGATCCGGAATTCGAAGAGCAGATGGAAGCGGCGCGCGGCGTGATGAAGCGGCGCCGCGCCGCGCTGCGCGAACTCGCCAAATAAGCCGATGACCTGGAAATGGGTCGTGAACGCGGTAGCGCTTGCCGCGCACCGTGAGCAGCTTGCCGAACACGGCGGGCAGGACGGCGTGCGCGACATGGGCCTTTTCGAAAGCGCGATGGCGCGTCCGCAAAATCTGGCTGCTTATGGAGAGCCCGACGCGGCGGCGCTCGCGGCGTCTTATGCCTTCGGATTGGCCCGCAATCATGCCTTTCTAGACGGCAACAAGCGGACTGCGGCTGTCGTTAGCGAGACGTTTCTGGATATCAACGGCTACGCCTTGGACGCGGCCGATGCGGATGTCGTGGAGGCTTTTCTCGCGCTCGCCGCAGGCGACCTCGGCGAAGATGCGCTCGCCGACTGGTTTCGCGCGCGCTTGATTGAACGCGCATAGCAGGGCGATTGCAGGCCAAAGAAAATCTGCGTTCTAACCCGACTAATTGATGCTGTGCGCGCTCGGCGGCGCGGGGCTTCGGCTGGCCGGGCTTTAGGGCGCGACGGGCAAGCAGGGCGCTCCCGCCGCCTTGACCTTCGCGCAGAGCGCGTCGGCGGCGGCGCGGGTGGGGAGGGGGCCTGCCTGGAGGCGCGTGACCGCGCCGGCCTTGGTGGTGAAGCTGCGATAGGAGCCGAGCGCGGCGACGCGAGCGTGGAGGCTCGCCCAGAGCGCCGACGCCTTCGCCGCGTCCGAGAACGCGCCGAGCTGGACGCGCCAGTTTCCCGACGGCGCGGGCATAGCGGCCACTTTGACGGCGGGCGGTTTGGGCGCGGGCTTAGATGGCGGCACGGCGGGCT
>JACDGO010000426.1 GCA_013821585.1 Sphingomonadaceae bacterium | reverse complement strand
GTGCAGGTGTCGATCGCGCCCGTCATCCCCGCGATCACCGACGGCGAGATCGAGCACATCATCGAGGCGGCAGTTGAAGCGGGCGCGAAATGGGTGAGCTTCATTCCCGTGCGCCTGCCGTGGGAAGTCGCGCCGCTGTTCCGTGCGTGGCTCGACGAGCATTTCCCCAACCGCGCGGCCAAAGTCATGAGCATGATCCAGTCGATCCGCGGCGGGGAAAGGGACAACGACCCGAATTTCAAAACGCGAATGCGCGGGAGCGGGCCGTGGTACGACCTGCTGGTCACGCGCTTCCGGATCGCGTGCCGAAAACATGGGCTGAACGGGGAGCGCGCGCCGCTGCGAACGGACTTGTTCAGGCCGCCGGAGGGCGCACAGGGACGGCTGTTCTAGATGGGCAACCGGTAATCGCGATATTCCTCGCGCAGCGCCGTCTTGAGCAGTTTGCCGGTCCCGGTATGCGGCAGACTGTCGACGAACAGGATCTCGTCGGGCAGCCACCATTTGGCGACCTTCGCCGATAGTTCGGAGCGAAGCGCGTCGGGACAGACTTGCGCGTCCGCCTTGCGCACGATCAGCAGAATTGGGCGCTCGTCCCATTTGGGGTGCGGGACGCCGATCGCCGCCGCCTCGGCGACGCCCTTGCATCCGACCGCGGCATTCTCGAGCTCGACCGAGCTGATCCACTCGCCGCCCGATTTGATGACGTCCTTGGCGCGGTCAGTGATCTGCATCGTGCCGTCGGGGTGGATCAGCGCGACGTCGCCGGTGTCGAACCAGTCGCCATCTTCGGTTGCGTCCTCATCGGCCTTGAAATAGCGTTTGATGACCCACGGCCCGCGAATTTGCAGCCGCCCCGAACTCGCACCGTCGCGCGGGAGTACGCCGCCGTCCTCGTCGACCACGCGCAGCTCGACGCCGAAGGGAACGCGGCCCTGCTTGCAGACGACATCGACCTGCTTTTCGAACGAAAGTTCGTCCCAGCCGGCGGGCGGCGCGCCCATCGTGCCGATCGGCGACGTCTCAGTCATCCCCCAAGCATGGCCGACGCGGACGCCCATCTTCATCAGCCGCTCCACCATCGCGCGCGGGGCGGCCGAGCCGCCGATCGTCACAAGCCGCAGCTTGCCGAGCTCTTCTCCCGTCGCGTCGAGGTGCTGGAACATCGCGAGCCACACCGTCGGCACGCCCGCCGAATGCGTCACGCCTTCGTCGACCATCAGCCGGTGCAGCACCGGCGCGTCGTTGGTCACGCTGAACACGAATTTCACCCCCGCCGCCGCGCCCGCGAAGGGCAGGCCCCAGCTCGCCGCGTGGAACATCGGCACGATCGGCAGCATCACCGTTTCGGGCGACAGGTCGAACACGCTCGGGCTGACCTCCGCCATCGCGTGAAGCAAGGTCGAACGATGCTCGTAGAGCACGCCCTTGGGATGACCGGTCGTCCCGCTGGTGTAGCACAGCATACACGGGTCGCGCTCATCGCCCATGTGCCAGACATAGTCGCCATCCCGCGCCGCAATCAGCGCGTCGTAGCCGCCGGGCTGGTCGAAGGAGATATAATGCTCGACGCTGGTCAGGTGCGGCCTGAGGCGGTCGACGACGGGCTGGAACTGCGCGTCGTAGAGCAGCACGCGGTCCTCGGCGTGGTTGACGATGTAGATCAGCTGCTCGTCGAACAGGCGGATGTTGAGCGTGTGGATCACCCCGCCCATGCCGATCGCGCCGTACCAAGCGGTGAAATGCCGGTCGTGGTTCATCGCCAGCGTCGCGACGCGATCGCCCGGTTCCAGCCCCATCGCGACGAACGCTTGCGCGAGCTTCCTCGCGTCGCGCGCGACGCCGGCCCAGTCGGTGCGCGTGACCGATCCGTCGCCCCAGCGCGTCACGATCTCCTGGCGGCCGTGCTCGCGCGCGGCATGGTCGATCAGGTGCGTGACGCGCAACGCCCAGTCCTGCATCCCGCCGAGCATTGTCCCCTCCCTTGCGTCCGCGCCGCCTTTCGCTAGCACGATGCCGCGAGATTCGGGAGAGCATGATGACCGTCTCTGAACGCCGCGCGCGCTTCCGTGCCCTTCACGAAAGCGGCTGCTTCCTCCTGCCGAACCCGTGGGACATCGGCAGCGCGGTGCGGCTTGCCAGGCTCGGGTTCAAGGCGCTGGCGACGTCGAGTTCGGCGGCCGCATGGGCGATCGGCAAGGAGGATTACGAGATCACGCTCGACCAGGCGCTCGCGAACATGGCGCTCATCGCGGGCGCGACCGATCTGCCGGTCAACGCCGATTTTGAGACCGGCTTCGCCAACGGCCCCGAAGGCGTCGCGGCGAACGTCGCGAAGGCGGTCGAGACAGGAGTCGCGGGTCTCTCGATCGAGGACCGCCAGGGCGACGGCCTGCGCGACGACGATCTCGCGGTCGAGTGCGTCGCTGCGGCGAAAGCAGCGTGCGGCAACGCGCTGCTCGTTGCGCGGACCGAGGCCTATCTGGTCGGGATCGGCAACGCCGACTTCGCGATTCGCCGTCTGCGTGCGTTCGCAGAAGCAGGCGCCGACTGCCTCTACGCGCCGGGCGTCAAGGATATCGCGGTCATCCGCGCGATGGTCGAAGCGGTCGCGCCCAAGCCGCTCAACGTGCTGCTGATGGGCGGCCTGAAGCCCGCCGACCTCGTCAAAGCGGGCGTACGGCGCATCAGCGTCGGCGGATCGCTGGCTTGGAAGGCGTGGGAGGCGTTCGACGCGGCGGCGGCGGAATTGCGCGCGTCTCTCGCCGATCGTTGATCCAAGCGGCGAGCGGGTCCGGCCCCGCCGTCTACGAAACCAGCGCCAGCTTCGGC
>JACDGO010000425.1 GCA_013821585.1 Sphingomonadaceae bacterium | reverse complement strand
ATCCTGCGCATGAATGTGCGGCGCGGCGCGTCCGGAGAAGTGGCGCGCGCCCGCGCCGCGCGGGTGCGCACGATGGACGACCATTTTTCCGAACTCTTCGCCAGCTACGAAGCGATCGTCGCGGGGAGCCGCGCCGCCGCATGAGTTTCGCGGCGCCGTGCGAGACCGAAGACGTGACTTGACAGCAATGTAACGTTGTAACATCTTCACCGCCGAAGCGGCGCGCTTCCTGTGCCGCTCGGGCAAGGAGGATGTCATGGCCGCATCGGGCTATCTTCAGCAAAAGCCGCGCAGTCCGGGCGCGCTCGCGATCGTGCTCGCGCTCCACGCGGGCGTGCTGACGGCGGTGTTCCTCGCGCACGAAGAGCTGGGACCGCGGATCAACGGCAGCTTTCCCAGGCGCGACTATCCGCCGGCGCGGATCGTCGATCCGCCGCCGATACCGCAGCCGCTGCCGCACCCGCGCGGCGCGCGCGAACGGATCGACAAACCGCTGACACCGTCCGCTGGCAGCGAGGATACGACGACCGCGACATTCCCGCTCCAAGGCGGCGGGAGCGGCGCTGCAACCAGCGACGGCGAGGGCACGATCGTCGAGCCGCCGTTCGTGCCTCCGGCCGCACCCGTGATCGCCGAGCCGCGGCTTGATCCGCGCTTCGCGCGCGACGTCCAGCCGCCCTATCCGCCGACGATGCAGCGGCAGGAGGTCGAGGGGTCGGTGACGGTGCGCGTGCTCGTCGGCGCGGACGGGCGCGTGCTGCGGATCGAGGCGGTCAGCATCGACCGCGACGCGTTCCTGAACGCCACGCGCGACTGGGCGCTGCGGCACTGGCGCTTCACGCCGGGAACACGCGACGGCGTTCCGGTCGAAGCATGGCGGACGATGACGGTCCGCTTCCGGCTGGAGCGCTAGGGCACGGACATGGAAAAGGCCGCCGGGCGGTGAAGCCCGGCGACCCTTTGCATGGTCAGCGGCCGGAGATGAAATCTCGAGCCCGGGAACCATGTGCCTCTAGGTTAGAAGCGCACTCCCCGAACGAAATTCTCCGACCTCTGTGCTGAACCATGAGACATCGGATCACCTCCTTTCGCAAAAGCCGTGCCCCCGCTTGGACACGAACGTGAATCTGAATCATCGCGAGCGCGCAATCAAGGGGGCAACGGAAATATTTTGCGTTCGGAGCGCGCGTTGCCTAAGCGCACCCGTCGGTCGGGACGTAGCGCAGCCTGGTAGCGCATCACACTGGGGGTGTGGGGGTCGCAGGTTCGAATCCTGTCGTCCCGACCAAATCATCGGTTCTCTATAACCGCTTGATATGATTACAGAAAACGGATCTCATTTGCCCTGTGCAGGAACTGTGCAGAAGTTTTTGCGGATTGGTTCGATTGTTGGGCGTAAACGCGGCACTTTCTGGGCGGCGGCTCAGCGAGACGTAGTCGCGACCCGTCGTCTCCGAACGGCGGTTCCACGCCGCCCCGATCTCGACGCCGCCTGCAAGCACGCGGTAGTCGGGCTGCACGTCGTTGGCTTTGTTGGTGTTGGGGACGATCTCGATGTCGGCCTTGATGGTGAGGGTGTTGAGCAGGCCCTTGAACGAGCCGGTGTCGGTCCTGGTGACATATCCGATGGCAGCCATGTCCTTGTCTTTCCTTGTTCGTGACCGGGACCTGTTCCCGGCGACGCCGACCACAAATGGACAGGGCAAGGCGCCTTCGAACCGAAGGCGGGAACGTCAGTGGACGACCGGACGCCAACGCTATTTTGGTTCCCGCGAGGAAGGCCCACGAGGCCTGGGGAAAATAGCGGTGGCCGATGGTTTTGAAGGCGCCGCCTGGCCATAGGTCAAAGCGTCAATGCCGGGATGGGGATCGGGTACCAGCACAGGGGAGGACATGACCTGTAATCGGGTTCTGCCGCACGCACCGGCTACGCGCCCTGAGCGCCACTCGACACATCCTCGCCTAAATGGCTGCGACACACGGTATCGACCAGCGACAGCAGAAGCGCGACCTGCTCTCCGAGCCAGGCGAGCTCTTCGTCGGTGATTGCATAGTGAGGGGAATAGCGGGCGTTGACATAGGCCTGTCGCAACAGCTCGAAGCAGCGCCGCTCGAATTTAGAGCCACGCGGCCAGGCCTCAATGAGCGCCGGCGCGATCTGCTCGCACTGCGACCGCAGGAAATTGAGCCGGTGGGACTTGGGCGAATAGAGGGTCAGGACGAGCAACGCGCAGTGGTACGCACGCTCTGCGGCTTGGTGTAGTTCGAACGCTGCTTTCTTCGACCAGCCGCGCACGATGGCATCCTGTCCGTGGACCAGGAATTCTTGAGCGCTCGGGAACCACTCGTCGAAGCAGCGCTGTGCCTCGGCCCGCGCCTCTTCCGGCGGTAGTAGACGAGGCGCAGCAAACGGAAACCCTTCGGCCTCGTAGAGCGCGATCCCCTGCTCGACGATATCGACAAAGAACGGACGCCCGCGCTCAAGCTGGGCGTTCACATCGGTCAGCGTGTGGACGATGAAGCTGACTGGCGCAGCCAGCGACTTGTTGATCGTCACATCGCGCATCAGCCGGTCTTCGGCTGCTGACCAGAACTCGAAATCGGCAAGCCGGTCGTCGTTGACGACGATCAGCAGATCATAGTCGGACTGGTAACCGCCCACGGGATCGGAAACCCAGTCCCCGCGCGCATATGACCCGTAGAGCACGATCTTGAAGATGCGGCCCTGCTTGCTCCATTTGCCGGTGCCGGGACGCAGAGCCGCTTCGAACTCCTCAAACAGCACGCGCACCACATGCGCGAGTTCGCGCTGGGCGCTTTGCGGCAGATGATCGAG
>JACDGO010000424.1 GCA_013821585.1 Sphingomonadaceae bacterium | reverse complement strand
CCGGGGCGCTCGCTCTTGCGAGCACGCAAGCGGCGAACATCCCGCAAGCGGCGACGGCCGCGGGAGACTTCACCAGCCTGCTCAAGGCGACCGAGACCGCCGGCCTGTCCGGCTATGTCGGCGGGCCGGGGCCGTTCACGATGTTCGCGCCGAACGACGCGGCCTTCGCCAAAGTGCCCAAAGCCAAGCTCGACATGCTGATGCAGCCCGAGAACAGCACCAAGCTCAAGGTCACGCTCGGCAACCACCTCGTCACCGGCCTCTTACCGATGGAGGCGATCGACAAGGGCCTCGCCCAGGCCGACGCGGTCAGCGTCATGGCGATCAACAACATGCCGCTGATCATCAAGCGTGAAAACGGCGTGCTGACCGTCAACGGCGCGCACGTCGTCAAGCCGCCGATGAAGGTCGACAACGGCATCGTCTACGTCATTGACGGCGTGCTGATGCCGGCCATGCCGCTGCAACCGACCTATTGATCGACGGAGGATAGCAATGTCTCAAGATAGGACGCTGGCGACGCCAGAGACCCGCATCGCTCCCGTGGGAGGGTTCGTGACCGGCCGGCTAGAGGGAGCCGCGCAGTGGTTCATGCTCTATGCGCTGGTCGTCATTTTCCTGTGGTTCGGATGCATGAAATTCACCGCCTATGAGGCGAGCGCGATTGCGCCGTTCATCATGAACAGCCCGATCGTCGTCTGGCTGCACGGCGCGTTCGGCATCGCCGGCGCGGCGCGCTTCCTCGGCGTGTACGAAGTGCTGACCGGCCTGCTCATCGCGGCGCGTCCGATCGACCCGCGCGTTTCGGCGATCGGCGGCGCGATGGCGGTCATCACCTTTTTGATCACGCTGACCTTCATGCTTTCGACCCCGGGTGTCGCCGAACCCGCGGCGGGCGGATTCCCGGCGCTCTCGGCCGTTCCGGGGCAGTTCCTGCTGAAGGATCTGGGTCTTCTCGGCATTTCGCTCTGGGTGCTCGGCGCCTCGCGCGCCGCCGCGCGCCGCCGTTGAACCAAGCGGGGTCTCCCTCGTTTTGATCGTGCTCGCCGACACTTTGGGAGACCGTCATGGCCAAGAAGACTACCGCCGACATCATGCTCGGCGCGCTCTCCGAATGGGGCGTGACGCATATCTTCGGCCTCCCCGGTGACGGCATCAACGGGCTGATGGAGGCGTTGCGCGTCAGCGAGGACATCCGCTTCATCCAGACCCGGCACGAGGAGGCGGCGGCGTTCATGGCGTGCGCCTATGCCAAGTTCACCGGCAAGCTCGGCGTGTGCCTCGCGACCTCGGGGCCGGGCGGCATCCATTTGCTCAACGGCCTTTACGACGCGAAGCTCGACGGCCAGCCGGTGCTCGCGATCACCGGCATGCAGCACCACGACCTGATCGGTACGCACGGACAACAGGACGTTGAACTCGACAAGCTGTTCGCCGACGTCGCGGGTTTCAACGAGCGGATCATGGGGCCGGCGCATGCGCGCGGCATCGTCGATCTCGCCTGCCGCGAGGCGCTGGCGAACCGCACGGTTTCGCACATCACCATTCCCGTCGATTTCCAGTCGATGGCGTGCGACGCCGATACGCGATCGAAGCGCAACGTCCCCGGCCACAGCGTCGATGCGTTCGCGCGCGCCCATGCGACGCCTTCGATCGCGGTGATCGACGCGGCGGCCGAAATCCTGAACGCCGGCAAGAAAATCATGATCCTCGCCGGTCAAGGCGCGCTCGGCGCGACCGACGCGCTCGAGGCGGTCGCAGAGCGCCTGAAGGCGCCGCTCGGCAAGCCGCTGCTCGGCAAGGGGTGCCTGCCCGACGACAGCCCCTATTCGACGGGCGGCGTCGGCCTGCTCGGCACGCGGCCGAGCCACGATGCGCTCGACGGCTGCGACACGCTGCTGATTGTTGGCTCGTCCTTTCCCTATATCGAATTCTATCCCAAGCCCGGCCAGGCGCGGATCGTCCAGATCGACATCGACGCGGCGCGCATCGGGCTGCGTTGTCCGGTCGAACAAGGCCTTATCGGTGACAGCAGGACGGTGCTCGAGGCGCTCTTGCCCAGACTGACCGGGAACGACGACCCGGCGTTCCTGACCGATGCGCAAAACGGGATGCGCGAATGGTGGGCGCTCATGGAAGAGCGCGGCACGCGCGCCGACATGCCGATGAAGCCTCAGGTCGTTGCGTGGGAGCTCGGCAAACGGCTGTCGAGCGACGCCATCGTCGTCGCCGATTCGGGGACGATCGCGACCTGGTTCGCGCGCCAGATTCCGGCGAAGCGCGGGCAGATGTTCTCGCTCTCGGGAACGCTCGCGTCAATGGCGAACGGCTTGCCCTATGCGATCGCCGCGCAGGTCGCGCATCCGGACCGCACCTGCGTCGCCTGCGTCGGCGACGGCGGGCTGACGATGCTGATGGGCGAGCTGGCGACGGCGGTGAAGCACAAGCTGCCGATCAGGGTGATCGTGTTCAAGAACGATGTGCTCGGCATGATCAAATGGGAGCAGATGGCGTTCCTCGGCAATCCCGAGTTTGGCGTCGAGCTCCAGCCGATCGACTTCGTCAAGGTCGCCGAAGCGTGCGGCGCGAAGGGCTTCAGGATCGAAAAGCCGGGCGATTGCGGCCGCGTCCTCGACGAGGCGTTCGCGACCTCGGGTCCGGTGCTGATCGAAGCGGTGGTCGATCCCGACGAGCCGCCGATGCCCGCCAAGATCGGACTGTCCGATGCGCTGAACCTCGGCAAGGCGCTCGTGCGCGGGCAGAAGGATCGCGGCCGGCTGATCGCGACGCTCGCGCGCGACACCGTGCGCGAGCTGATCTGATGAAGAATCCCGATCCGTTGC
>JACDGO010000423.1 GCA_013821585.1 Sphingomonadaceae bacterium | reverse complement strand
CATCCTCGTCGCGGGCGGAACCGGCAGCGGCAAGACCACGCTGGTCAATGCGCTCCTCGCCGAAGTCGCCAAGACGACCGATCGCATCGTACTGATCGAAGACACGCGCGAGCTGCAATGCGCCGCGCCCAACCTCGTCGCCATGCGGACCAAGGACGGGGTCGCCTCGCTGTCCGATCTCGTCCGGTCTTCGTTGCGGCTGCGCCCCGATCGCATCCCCATCGGCGAGGTGCGTGGTGCCGAGGCGCTCGACCTCCTCAAAGCTTGGGGCACCGGGCATCCCGGCGGCATCGGCACGATCCACGCGGGGACCGCGCTCGGCGCACTGCGCCGCATGGAGCAGCTCATTCAGGAGGCCGTCGTCACGGTCCCGCGCGCGTTGCTCGCCGAGACCATTGACCTGATCGCCGTGCTGGTCCGTGACGGACACGGCCGCCGCCTCGCCGAGCTGGCCCGTGTGGAGGGGCTCGACCCCGCCATCGGCGATTACCGCCTCACTTCGCTTTGCACCACCCAACCGGGAGACCTGCCATGATCCATGCCCTTCGGCATGGCGCGCGCCGCGCCATGCTTGCCGCCACCGCCAGCGTGATCGCGCTGACCTTCTCCGTTCCCGCCCATGCGGGCGGCTCGTCGATGCCGTGGGAAGCACCGCTTCAGTCGATCCTCGAAAGCATCGAAGGGCCGGTCGCCAAGATCATTGCGGTGCTGATTATCATCATCACCGGGCTGACGCTCGCTTTCGGCGACACGTCGGGCGGCGCGCGGAAGCTGATCCAGATCGTGTTCGGCCTGTCGATCGCGTTCGCCGCGTCCAGCTTCTTCCTGTCGTTCTTCAGCTTTGGCGGCGGAGCGCTGGTCTGATGGATGCCGGCGAGCCCATCCCCGGCTTCTATGCGCCGGTCCACCGTGCGCTGACCGAGCCGATCCTGCTCGGCGGCGCCCCCCGGTCGCTGGCCATCGTCAACGGCACGCTGGCAGGCGCGATCGGCCTCGGCCTGCGGCTCTGGATCGCGGGCCTGGTCATCTGGGCGATCGGCCATGCGCTGTCGGTCTGGGCCGCGCGTCGCGACCCGCAATTCGTGGACGTGGCCCGCCGCCACCTCCGTTACCCAAGCTGGATGCGGCCATGATGAGCTTGCGCGAATATCGCAACAAGGCGGCGCACCTCGCCGACTTCCTGCCTTGGGCCGCGCTGGTCGACGAAGGCGTGGTGCTCAACAAGGACGGGTCGTTCCAGCGCACCGCGAAGTTTCGCGGCCCCGATCTCGACAGCGCGACGCCGGCCGAGCTGGTGGCGACGACGGCGCGGCTGAACAGTTCGCTCCGCCGGCTCGGGTCGGGTTGGGCAATCTTCGTCGAAGCGCAGCGCACGCCGGCGCTCGACTACCCGCAATCGGAGTTTCCCGATCCCGTATCGGCGCTGGTCGAGATGGAGCGGCGCGAACAGTTCCGGGAAGAAGGCGCGCATTTCGAAAGCGCCTATTATCTGACGCTGCTGTGGATGCCACCCGCCGAGGAAGCGGCGCGTGCCGAAGGCTGGCTCTATGAGGGCCGCGCGACCAAGGGCGTCGATCCGCGGAAACTGCTCAAGGGCTTCACCGACCGCAGCGACCGGGTATTGAATCTGGTGGAAGGGTTCGTGCCCGAGGTCCGCTGGCTCGATGACGCCGAGACGCTGACCTACCTGCACAGCACGGTTTCGACACGGCGGCAGCGTATCCGCGTCCCGGAAACCCCGATGCACCTCGACGCGCTGCTGGCGGACGAGCCGCTGACCGGCGGCCTCGAACCGAAGCTCGGCGATCATCACCTCCGCACGCTCACCATCGTCGGCTTCCCGACCGAGACGTTCCCCGGCCTGCTCGACGAACTGAACCGGCTCGCCTTCGAGTATCGCTGGTCCACCCGCGCGATCATGCTCGACAAGACGGACGCGACCAAGCTGCTGACCCGCATTCGTCGCCAGTGGTTCGCCAAGCGCAAGTCCGTCGCCGCGATCCTCAAGGAAATCATGACGAACGAGGCCAGCACGCTGCTCGACAGCGACGCCTCGAACAAGGCCGCCGACGCCGACACCGCCTTGCAGGAGCTGGGCGCCGACTATGCCGGCATGGCCTATGTCACCGCGACGGTGACGGTATGGGACCGCGATCCGGCCATCGCTGCCGAGAAACTGCGACTGGTCGAGAAGGTCATCCAGGGCCGCGACTTCACCGTCATCGCCGAGGGCATGAACGCGATCGAGGCATGGCTGGGGAGTCTCCCCGGCCATACCTACGCCAACGTCCGCCAACCCCCGGTTTCCACCATCAATCTCGCTCACCTGATCCCCCTGTCAGCGGTATGGGCGGGGCCGGAACGGGACGACCACTTCGGAAAACCCCCCTTGCTCTACGGCAGGACCGAAGGCTCGACCCCGTTCCGGTTTTCCCTTCACGTCGGCGATGTTGGCCACACCCTGATTGTCGGCCCGACCGGCGCCGGCAAGAGCGTTCTGCTTGCCCTGATGGCGATGCAATTCCGCCGCTACGAGAACAGCCAGGTCTTTGCCTTCGACTTTGGCGGCAGCATCCGCGCCGCCGCGATCGGCATGGGCGGCGACTGGCAGGATCTCGGCGGTATGTTGGCCGACGAGGCGGAAACTGGCGTCCAACTTCAGCCGCTCGCCCATATCGACGATCCCGCCGAACGTGCCTGGGCGGCCGAATGGCTGGCGGCGATCTTCGCATCCGAAGGCGTCGCGGTCGATCCGCAGGCCAAGGAGCATATCTGGTCGGCGCTCGGCTCGCTGGCCAGCGCGCCTGTCGCCGAGCGCACGCTGACAGGGTTGGCCGTGCTGCTCCAGAG
>JACDGO010000422.1 GCA_013821585.1 Sphingomonadaceae bacterium | reverse complement strand
CGGTACCGCGCTGCATGCCAACCGGCTCATCATCGGCATCCAGCCCGACGAGAATATTCGGATGACGATCATGTCCAAGCAACCCGGCCTCGATCAGGATGGCATCCGCCTGCGCGAGATGCCGCTCGATCTTCACATGGCCGACGCCTTCGCCGACGTGCGGCGCCGTATCGCCTACGAACGCTTGCTGATCGACCTCATTGGCGGCGAACCCACCTTGTTCGTGCGGCGCGACGAGGTGGAGGCGCAGTGGACTTGGATCGACGCGATCCGCGACGGCTGGGAAGATACCGGCATGACGCCCAAGCCCTATCCCGCTGGCACGTGGGGGCCGGCCGCCGCAATCGCCCTTACCGAACGAGACGGAGTGAGTTGGCATGATTGAGTACGCCGCAAACCCAAAATCGGTTGATCAGCAGCCACCGAGCCTGGCGACGTGAGCCTCAACTCAATTGTCGCCGCAGTCACCGATCGCGTGATTGAACGATCGCGGTCGACGCGGTTGCGCTACCTTGCGTTGATCGATCACGAGCGCGAGCATGGTGTCGATCGCCCGCGCCTCGGGTGCGGCAATCTCGCCCACGGCTTTGCTGCGGCGGGCGAGGACAAGCGCGCGATCATTGGCGGGGCTGCCATGAATATCGCCCTCGTCACCGCCTATAACGACATGCTTTCGGCGCATCAGCCTTATAGCCGTTACCCCGAGCAAATGAAAATCTTTGCGCGGGAAGTCGGCGCGACGATCCAGGTCGCGGGCGGCGTGCCTGCAATGTGCGACGGCGTGACGCAGGGCCAGCCCGGCATGGAGCTGTCGCTTTTCAGCCGCGATACCATCGCTCTGTCTACAGCGGTCGGGCTCAGCCACGGGATGTTCGGGGGTGCGGCAATGCTGGGCATCTGCGACAAGATCGTGCCGGGGCTGCTGATCGGCGCGCTGCGCTTTGGGCACCTGCCGGTGGTCTTTGTTCCCTCGGGGCCAATGGCATCGGGCCTGCCAAACAAGGAGAAGGCGCGCATTCGCCAGCTCCATGCAGAGGGCAAGGCGAGCGAGGCCGAGTTGCTCGACTGCGAGATCCGCAGCTACCATTCGGCAGGCACCTGCACCTTTTATGGCACCGCCAATTCCAATCAGATGATGATGGAAGTCATGGGGCTGCACGTGCCCGGCGCCGCCTTCGTGGCGCCGCCGAGCAGGCTGCGCCAAGCGCTGACCCGAGCGGCGGTGCACCGGCTGACCGAGATCGGCTGGTCGGGCGATGACTACCGCCCGCTTGGGCGCTGCGTCGACGAGAAGGCGATCGTCAACGCCGCTGTCGGGCTGCTCGCGACCGGCGGCTCGACCACCACGCCATCCACCTGCCTGCGGTCGCGCGCGCAGCGGGGATACGATTCGACTGGGCCGATCTCGACCGGCTATCGCAGGCGGTGCCGCTGATCGCGCGCATTTATCCCAACGGCTCCGGCGACGTGAACGCCTTCCAAGACGCGGGCGGAATGGGCTTCGTGATTGGTGCCCTGATCCGCGCCGGGCTGCTCCACGGCGATATCTCCACCGTATGGAAAGGCGGACTCACGGCATATGCGGACGAGCCGGAACTGGCCGCGCGGGACGACGTGCTGCGCTGGAAGCCCGTCCCGGAGGCGCGAGACGAGAGCATGCTGCGCCCTCCGGCCTCCCCATTTCAGCCCGATGGCGGGATGCGGCTGGTCGCCGGCAATCTTGGGCGCGCAACCTTCAAGACCAGCGCCGTCGATCCCAGCCGCTGGACGGTCGAGGCACCCTGCCGGATCTTCGTGGACCAGGACGAGGTGCTCGCCGCCTTTCGTGCTGGCGAGCTCGACCGCGACGTTGTGGTGGTGGTCCGCTTCCAAGGACCGCGCGCGAACGGGATGCCCGAACTGCACAAACTGACGCCGCCGCTCGGTGTGCTGCAGGACCGCGGCTACAGGGTGGCGCTGGTAACCGACGGTCGCATGTCGGGCGCTTCGGGGAAGATACCGGCGGCTATTCACCTGTCGCCCGAAGCAGTGGGCGGCGGCCCGGTCGCGAAGCTGCGCGACGGCGACGTTGTGCGGCTTTCGGCGGAGGAAGGAAGGGTCGATGCGATCGTTGAGGCGGATGAATGGGCAGCCCGCACCACCGCCGCACCACCGCCGCCCGCCTGGGGGACAGGCCGAGAACTCTTCGCCTTTATGCGCCTTGGTGCAAGCAGCGCCGAGGAGGGAGGCTCTGCGATGCTCGCCGCGCTGGAGCCGGTTATGGTGGTCGGGACCCCTTCCAAAGCGCACCCGGAGACGATTGAGAACCAGGAGACGGACGCGTGATGACCGTGGCCGAGGTAATGGCGCTCACGCCGGTGATCCCGGTGCTGGTGATCGACGATGCCGCCCATGCCCGGCCGATCGCCGAGGCGCTGGTCGCGGGCGGCATCCGCGCGATGGAGGTGACGCTGCGTACTCCCGCGGCGCTAGACGTTATCGCTGAGATGGCGACCGTAAAAGGCGCAGTCGTTGGCGCAGGCACGGTGGTGAACGAAGCGCAGCTGTCCGCGGCGATCGCGGCGGGCGCGCGCTTCATCGTCAGCCCCGGCTTGACCAAGACGGTGGCGCGTCCCGCGATGGACAGCGGAATCGCCTATCTTCCTGGCGTCGCCAATGCGGGGGACATCATGCGCGGACTCGATCTCGGCCTCGATCGCTTCAAGTTCTTCCCCGCCGAAGGGGCTGGCGGGACTAAGGCGCTAGCGGCCCTTGCCGCGCCGTTCTTCCAGTGCCGCTTCTGTCCCACGGGCGGGATCACCGAGGCGAGCGCGCCCACCTGGCTAGGCATGGAGGCCGTGAGCTGCGTCGGCG
>JACDGO010000421.1 GCA_013821585.1 Sphingomonadaceae bacterium | reverse complement strand
GTGACCGCCAACACCGGCAGCTTCACCAAGAGCGACGGATCGACGGGCGCGCTCAGCGATGTCGCGCTGAGCTATGCGACGGACGCAGCGATTTCGGCCCCACCGCCGACTACGGCGCGCTACGCGCCCGCGCGCTTCGCACGGAATCTGCGCTGGGGCGTTTCCGAATTCGGGACCTTCGACATCGATCGCGTCGAGCCCACGATGACGATCGGTTCCGATGGGACCGTGGCCGCGGTGCGATCGGCGAGCGCCTTGGTGCAGGCGATGAGCATGTTCGGCGCATCGCGCGCCGCCGATTTTAGCGGGCGGCACGACATGGTCTATTCGGTCGAGCCCCTCACGGTCGCAGATGCCGGCCATCGGCGGATGGCGATGGGATCTCAGTCAGCGTTGCTTTAGCGCGTTCTCAAGCATGCTCTTCGCCTGCCACTCGCAGGCGCGACGCCGGCCTGCCGATCGGCGTCGCGCTGGAACCAAATCGAGGCTTTAAGGCGGTCGATGTGTTGACCGCCCACGGCCCCGCTAGAGTTTTAATACCATTGCGCGACGCCGCCGTGGCGCGAGCAGGTTCCCGAGCGGTGCGCAGAAGAGCTGTAGGTGTTGTCCCGGCATTTGGCTGTTGCGCCATTGGGGCCGCCCGCATGGGTATTTTGTCCGGCGGCCGCAGGAGCGGCACGGGGCGCGGGAGCCATACGCGGCGCAGCCGGTGCGGCGCGCGGAGCAGGCGCGGCGGTTGTCCGTGTGGGCGGCGAGGCCGGAGCCATCGCCCCACCTTTGCACACGGCCTTGTTGGCATTCCCCGCTTTTGAGCAATCGTAGTGCATCGTGCGCTTCGCTGCGGGCGGTGCCGCAGGCGCTTGTGCGGATTTGACCGCAGGGGCGGCGCCCTTGCAGGCGGCCTTGTTGGCGTTCCCGGCCTTGGAGCAGTCGTAGTTTCTGGCGGACGCGGGGGTAGCCGCCAATGCAAACGGCAGAAGAAGTGCGGCTGCGGCTAAAGCAAAACGATTCATGATGAGTTCTCCCGTAACGTGCCCTATGGTGCCAACTTCGTTCCGCTCGCGCAATCTGGATTTGACCCCTCCGGGATCATAACCAGCGGGATACGCCGCCGTGATGCGAACACGTTCCGCGATGGCTCTCGCTGAAGCTCCAGGAGCCATGCGCCGATCGGCATTCGAGATTGCCGGCTGCCCTCGCACTACCGCGTCGTAGAATGGCCTGTATCGACTACGCGCACCATAGACAGTTTGCTTGCATCCGTCTCACCCCACTAGACGGTTGAGTTCAGGCGGGTGGTCTGCAGACGATATCTTGCGAAAGCCCGCCGTTCGACAAGTTGCTCTTCAGAGCGAGGGTGAAGAGATCAGTTGCATCGTAGAATGTGTTGTCATCGGCGCACGCGCCAAAATTCGTGAACGCGATCTCCCCAGATTTGTGTCTAGACTCAAAAGCGATTCAAAATCCAGTTCCGCAAGGAGTGTGGGTTCGATTCCCACCGCCCGCACCATCCTTGCAAATCGAAAGCGGCGCTTTCAATTTGCAAGGAAGCGCGATGCAACGCCGATTTTGCAAGAGCGAACCGCTTGCTTCAGTTCAACACTGCACAATTGGTCGACTATAAAATGCAAATCTTTGACCGGCAGCTACCGCCAACATTTCGGGCATTCGACTAGCGTTGCGACGAGCCCGAAACCTGCCGTTTGGATTTCGGAGACCCGGCGACCGATTTTGGCCGAGACCCGCCGAAACTCGGCGGACTTCAATCCACCAGACCAAGCCGTTCCCGTCCGCTTATTGTACACGACTAAACTGGATAGCCGACCGGCGGTTTCGGGATTCGACCTTGGGTGTCGGATTGGCAAGGTTTTGGGCGCTAAGCGGACCTGCTCAATAGCTAGTGTGCCTGCGGGGCAATCGAACCGCTCGATAGGCGACCGGCCGAAAAGGGCCGGGAGTCAGCCGCTGCTGCCGTCGGCGTCTGGGCCAACGGCGAGCTCCGCTACCGCCGCCGCCCGGCGGGCTTCGCCGCGGCGCTTGGCTCGCTGGCCATAGAGAAAAGACCACAGGCTCAGCGCGCCCATCGTGCCATAGCCGAGGATCGGATTGACGATCAGGTATTCCCGGATGCTCAGTACGAACACCAGCACCACCGATACCGCGACATCGGCAAGGAGCCCCAGGCCCCACACCAAAGTCATCACCGTCATTGTCCGACGAAAGCCGGCATGGATCTGGAGCGCCTCAAACTGCTGTGCCTCACTTTCAGACTTGCGTCGCATGCTCGCGCGCGCCAGCTCGTAGATTATCGGCTTGCCGATCAGCGCCGAGCCGAGGAACGCCATCCCGATCACCCCGGTGACGAGCTTCTCGCGCAGCTGGAGGAACCGGACACCGCCGCCGCCGAGCATCGCCAGCAGCGACAGCGCGATACCGCTCACCACGAGCACGGACAGCGCGTCGACCCGGCGATGGCGCGCAAACTCGATCAGGCTCCATCCAATCGGTGGCGCCGACGAGGCGAGCAACGCGCGCACCTCGCCCAGCGGAGCCTCCGCGTAATTGTAGATCACGAACGGCAGAATGAAATTGACCAGCGCCTCGAATAAAACGTGGACGCCATTCTTTCGGAGGTAGACGGTGATGCGGGCGATCAGCCCTGGTTTTACGTCCATCCATCACCTTCCTGCTGATCCGTGCGGCAGGATAGGCCGGTGCTTGGAAGTCACAAGCTCGCGCGCTAGAGTCGGTTTCACTTAGCATGAAGCATAGCCTGAGTTTCTGAGGTAGTTGGCGCACTCGTCGGGGGCGAAGCGATCGAGCAGCGAGCCGATGCGGCGCCAGGTGTTTTCGG
>JACDGO010000420.1 GCA_013821585.1 Sphingomonadaceae bacterium | reverse complement strand
CTCACCCTTTCCGCGCCGCTCAACCACGGCGACTGGGTCTGGCGGCCGGAGGCCGGCCCCGCGACCGGCCCGATTTTGATCACCGCGGACCTCGCGGCGGAGACCTTATCGGTGTTCCGCGACGGGCATGAGATCGGCGTCGCGGTCATCCACTACGGCGCGGATTCGAAGCCGACGCCGCTCGGCCGCTTCCCCATCCTGCAAAAGGACGCCGACCACAAATCGAGCCTCTACGCGAGCGCGCCGATGCCCTACATGCTGCGGCTCACCGCCGACGGCGTCACCATCCACGGCGCGCAGATCGACGGACGCTTCGGCACGCACGGCTGCATCGGCGTGCCGACGCCCTTCGCGCGGCTGCTGTTCGGCCAGGTCAAGGTCGGCGACCCGGTCATCGTCACGCGCGGCAGGGTGCTGAAGGTCGGCGAGGGCGTGCCGGTCGCCTGAGCGCCGGCCCCAAACCTGTCTGGCGCCCTACGATCGCATTCAGGAACGATCTCGTTCGTAAGCCGTATCGTCTTGGAAGCCCGATCTCCGGGCCGAGAGGACGACCAATGCGAATCCCCCACCTGTTGGCCGCCGGCCTCCTGTTCGCAGGACTCGGCGTGACCACGACCGCAAGCGCGCAAAGCAACGACGGCCGCGACGGCTACAGCCAGCGCGACGATCGCGGCGATTACCGCCGCGACGACCAGCGCGATTACCGTGGCGACCGGCGCGACGATCGCCGCGACTGGCGCGACCACCGCGACAATGGCTGGCATAACGGATGGAACCGCAACCACCGCCGTTGCTGGGTCGAGTGGCGCCATCATCGCCGTGTCCGTGTCTGCCGCTAGACGTTGAAGGCGGGCGGCGGCCTGGATGCCGCCGCCCGCATTTCCAAATTTCTTCTGTCGTACACAGCGCTCGCGCGTCAGCCTTGCCGCATGACCGAGTCGCCGGACTGTCTGCCCTCGCCGCTCCTGGAGCCTCCCGCACGCGATATTGCGCGGTTAAGAAATTTTCGCGCCGAATCCGCGCGAAAACCACGAAGTTAGCGCGACGAAGCGCCGCAACCCATTGCCGTTCCGCTCGTTGCCGGTCTCGAAACCCCAGCACGGAGTTCCGGCCATGCCATATGTGACAACCCGCGACGACACCCGCCTCTATTACAAATCCTGGGGCAGCGGCCGTCCGGTCGTGCTGATCCACGGCTGGCCGCTGAACGCCGACAGCTGGGACGACGTCGCGCTCGGCCTCGCCGGCGCGGGGTTCCGGGCGATCGCCTATGACCGGCGCGGCTTTGGGCGCTCCGACCAGCCATGGGACGGTTACGACTATGACACGCTCGCCGACGATCTCGTGACGGTGATCGAGGGCACCTGCGGCGGCGAGCAAGCGGCGATCGCCGGTTTCTCGATGGGCGGCGGAGAGGTCGCGCGTTATCTGGCGAAGCACGGGACCGCGAAGGTTGGCCATGCCGCGCTCATTTCCTCGGTCGTGCCTTTCATGCTTAAGCGCGACGACAACCGCGATGGCGTCGACCCGTCGGTGTTCGACGGGATGAAAGAGGGGATCGGCGACGATCGCACGGCCTTTATGCAAACCTTCGGCAAGATGTTCTACGGCGTCGGCTTCATCGAGAAGCCGGTGAGCCAAGGCGTGCTCGACTGGACGTTCCAGATGGCGATGATGGGCGGGCTGTGGCCCACGCTCGCCTGCGCCAATGCGTTCGCGACGACCGACTTCCGCCCCGACACGGCGGCGTTCGACCTGCCGACGCTGATTCTCCACGGAACAGGCGACGAGACCGTGCCGATCGACACCGGCGGGCGCGCCGCGGCGAAGCGCATCCCGCACGCGCGGCTGATCGAATATGACGGCGCGCCGCACGGCCTGCTCGCGACGAACAAGGCGGAGGTGACGCGCGACCTGGTCAATTTCCTCAACGGAGCGCAGGTTTCCGCCACCCAAGAATCCGACGCGTTGCAGCCCGCGATGTGATGCGCCAATGGGAAGGGCGTGACCGCAGCCGCCGCGCCCTCCCCCTCGTCGCCGCTCGCGATCCCCGACTTCCGGCTCTACTGGGTCGGGCGTTTCGCGGCGGTGCTCGCGACGATGGCGATGGTCGTCGTCATCGGCTGGCAGGTCTATGACACCGCGCGCACCGCCTATGGCATGATGCCGCGGCTGGCGTCGTTCCAGCTCGGTCTCGTCGGCCTGTTCCAGTTCGTGCCCTTGCTGCTCCTCACCCCCGTCGCGGGCTGGGTCGCCGATCGCTTCGAACGCCGCCTGATCGCGCGGCTCGCGACCGGGATCGACCTCGTGATCGCGCTGGTCCTCGGACTGCTCACCGCGCGCGGCGGGCTGACCCTTCCGGTGCTCTTCGGCATGGCCGCGCTTCACGGCGTCGCGCGCGTCTTCGTCGGCCCGGCGATGTCGGCAATCGCGCCCAATATCGTCCCCGCGCCCCTCCTCCCCCGCGCGATCGCGATGAGCTCGATCGCCTGGCAGTCGGCGTCGGTCGCCGGCCCCGCGCTCGGCGGTTTCCTCTATGCCGCGCATCCGGCGATGCCCTATTGGTTCGCCGCCGCGGCGCTTGGCGTGTCGATCGCCGCGCTCACGCCGATCCGCCGCATCGTCCCGCCCCCTATGACCGGGAACAGCCATCCGCTGCGCCAGATGGCCGACGGATTGAGCTATGTGCGCGGCCACCGTTTCCTGCTCGGGGCGCTTACGCTCGATCTGTTCGCCGTGCTGCTCGGCGGTGCGACCGCGCTCCTCCCGGTTTATGCGCGCGACATCCTCCACGTCGGGCCGCAGGGTCTCGGACAGCTTCGCGCCGCGCCCGCGGTCGGCGCGGCGGTCGTCGCC
>JACDGO010000021.1 GCA_013821585.1 Sphingomonadaceae bacterium | reverse complement strand
CCAGCAGGGGATCGTCGCAATCCCCTCGCAACGTCCGGTCGACGTCGTCACCTTCACATCGGGTTTCGGCGTCCGAACCGATCCGTTCCGCGGCGGCGCCGCCATGCACGCCGGCGTCGACATGCCGGGGCCGATCGGTACGTCGATCTATGCAACCGCTGACGGCATCGTCGGCCGCGCCGAATGGGCGAACGGATACGGCAATCTCGTCGAGCTCGAGCATGGGCGCGGCATCCAGACGCGCTACGGCCATCTCTCGGCGATTCTCGTCCAGCCCGGCCAGCGCGTGAAGCGCGGCCAGCTGATCGCGCGGATGGGCTCGACCGGCCGTTCGACCGGCAGCCATCTTCACTATGAAGTCCGGCTCGATGGGCATGCGGTCAACCCGATGCCCTTCCTCCAGTCGGCCAACTATCTGACCGCGATGAACGCGCGCGCGGGAACCAAGGTCGCGATGGGCGGCCCCGCGGCCGACTGAGCTTGCCGCTCATCGCCCTCACGCCTATCTTCGGGGCGTGAACGCAACCGTCGATCTCACGCCTTCCGCTGCCGCGCGCGTCGCCGCGATCGCGGCGCGTCAGGCCAAACCGGCGATCCTTCGCCTGTCGGTAGAGGGCGGCGGCTGCTCGGGCTTCCAGTATAAATTCGGGCTCGCGGACGAGGCGGACGCCGACGACAGCGTGACGACGCGCGACGGCGTGCGCCTCGTGGTCGATCCGATGAGCCTTGATCTCGTCGCCGGCGCGGCGGTCGATTACGTCGAATCGCTCGGCGGGGCGGCGTTCAAGGTAACGAATCCGAACGCCGCGAGCGGCTGCGGCTGTGGATCGAGCTTCTCCGTTTAGTGAAAATCGCCACCTACAACGTCAACGGCATCAAGGCGCGGCTGCCGCGTCTTGTCGAATGGCTCGCGGAGACTGCGCCCGACGTCGTCTGCCTTCAGGAGCTGAAGTCGAGCGACGAGACCTTTCCGGAGAGCGACATTCGCGCTGCGGGCTATGGCGCGGTGTGGCATGGACAGAAGGGCTTCAATGGTGTCGCGATCCTCGCCAAGGGCACCGACCCCGTCGAGCGCCGCCGCGGCCTTCCGGGCGATCCCGACGATACGCACAGCCGCTACATCGAAGCTGATGTCGCAGGCGTAACGATCGGCTCGATCTACCTTCCCAACGGCAACCCGTTGCCCGGACCCAAGTTCGATTATAAACTTGCCTGGTTCGACCGGTTGATCGCGCATGCGGCCGAACTCCTCGCGAGCGAAACGCCCGTCGTCCTTGCCGGCGACTATAACGTCATCCCGACCGACGACGACGTGTGGAAGCCGTCCGCGATGGCGGCCGACGCGCTGATGCAGCCCGAAAGCCGCGCCGCGTTTCGCCGCCTCTCGGCGCAGGGCTGGACCGACGCCTTGCGCACGCGCTTTCCGACCGGCCCGATGTGGACATACTGGGACTACCAGATGAACGCCTGGCCGCGCGACGCGGGCTTTCGCATTGACCATTTGATGCTTTCGCCCGAAGCCGTCGATCGCTTCGCGGATGCGGGAGTCGACAAGGACCATCGCGGGCGCGAGAAGGCGAGCGACCATGCGCCGACCTGGATCATCCTGCGCTAGAGCGGTTTCTCGTAGATCGTATAGACCTTGTCGATCTTGCTCTCGATTGCCTCGGCGACCGCGCGCATGCCTTGGTTGTCATCGAGCACCCAGCCGAACTCGCCGCGCGAGCAGCCAAAATTCGCGATCGCGTCGCGGCGGATATATTCAATCAGCATGAAGGCGAGCTGGCTGGCGAGGCGCGTCGATTGCAGCCGCTTGAGGACGCCCATCAGCGGCACGCGCATCGTTCGGACCTTCGGTTTCCTCAGCCACCACAGCAATTTCGCCCAGCCGAACGGGAACAGCGAACCGTTCAGCGGCTTCAAAGCCTCGTTGAGATCGGGAAGCGTCATCATGAACGCGACCGGTTCGCCCTCGACTTCGGCGACCCGGATCAAGTCCTCGAACACGATCGGCTTGAGCTTCTTGCCCGCATAGGCGATCTCGCTGGGCGTCAACGGGACGAAGCCCCAGTTCGCTTCCCATGCGTCGTTGAGAATCCCGAGGATCAGCGCCGCTTCCTCGGCGAAGCGCGACTTGTCGACCTTGCGGATGATGATGCGCGGATTGCGCTCGCCCGAGGCGACGATGCGCTGGACAAGCGGGGGGAAGCCCTCGAGAATCGGCAAGTCGTAGGTGTAGAGCTGCTTTGCCGGCGTGTAGCCGAGCGCCTCGACCCACCCCTGATATTTGGGGCTGTTGTGCCCCATCATCACCGTCGGGGGATGACCGAAGCCCTTGGTGAGGAGCCCAGGCTCGTCCCAGATCGAAATGCTGAGCGGCGCGAGAACGCGCGCCATGCCGCGTTCGCGCAGCCAGTCCTCGGCGCGCGCGATCAGCGCGGCCGCGACGCTCCCGTCCTCCGCTTCGAGCAGTCCCCAATTGCCCGTGCCCGGCCCCATGCCCTGTTCGAGCGGCTGGGCGAGCGCGAGATGGTCGATATGCGCGGAGATGCGCCCGGCCACGCGGCCGTGGGCCTCGGCGAGAAACAACTGCGCCTCGCCATGCTCGAACCACGGGTTCTTGCCCCGCGTGATCAGCGCAAGGACTTCGCCCTTGAGCGGCGGAACCCAATTGGGATCGTCCGCATAGAGGCGGAACGGCAGGTCGACGAATGCTTTGCGGTCGACCTTGCTCGCGACCGGCCTGACTCGAACCGTCACCGGTTCCGCTGGCGCGGATGGCCTTCCCAGACGCCGCCCGAAAGTTCGGCCACCCAAGGGTACCTCTCCGCGACCTTGGGCGTGTAGCCGAGGTTGAACACCGTCTTCGACCGTTCCTTGATGTCCTTGCGGTCGTAATAAGTGCGCATCAGGCGGTCCCAGACGAAATTCGCGATCCCGTAATTGCCGCTCTCGTGATGGAAATGATGCGCGAGGTGGCGCGCCTTCATGTTGGCGACGATCGGGTGACGCGGCTTGAACGCCAGATGCTGGATGCAGTGAATGAATTCGTTGTAGCAGGTGATGACGAGGCCGGTGGCGAACGCCGCGGCCGCGCCGCCGATCCCGCCGATCAGCCAGCCGGGAATCGCCGTCGCGATCGCGACCGTGGGCAACGTGTGGCGCAGCGCGCCGAACAGCACCTCGAGGTGGTTCGGATCCTGGTGATGGTCGTAATGAATGCGCTTCCACGTCGAAGCGAACATGGGCATCTTGTACATCCAACTGCCGTGCAGCACCCAGCGGTGCAGGCCGTACCACACCATCGGCCAAGCGAGCGTCGCGACCGCGATGCAGAGCGCGGTCTGCACCAGCGTCGCCGGATAGAGCGCCCAAAGGACGACCGACGCGACGGCGAGCGCCAGATAAGCGATGATCGTATAGTGCTGGAAATAGGCGGCCACCAACTGCCGCAAATCCATGCGGTCGAGATAGTGCGCGCGGTTCCAGAAACCCTGCTTCGGGGCGGCAAGCGTCTTCACGGGGCTATCCTCGGCCATGATCGGAATATGGGGCCGACCCTGTGACGAAGCAATGCGGCGATTTTGGGACGGGACGTGGCGCGGTTCAGCGCAGAAGCGGCGCGGCTTTCGCGAGATCGTTGCGGATGGCCGTCGCCGCGACGCCGCCTTTGCCCATCGCGTGACTAATCTGATCGAGGCCGATGACGACGTCGCCCGCCGCATAGACGCCGGGCACGGACGTCCGTTGGTGCGCGTCGACCAGGATGCAGCCCGCATCTGAGACGTCCGCGCCGATGCTCAGGGCCAGATCGCTGTTCACGTCTGAACCGAGCGCCGGATAGAGCGCGTCGAACCCGAGCGGCCCGCGAACCGTATCGATCACGATTTCCTCGCCGTCGATCCGCGCCACATGGCACGGTCCGTCGATCGCGGCGATCTCGCATGCGGAGAGCTTCGCCAGCGCCTCCGCGCCGAAGCCGTGCGGCGCGTCGGGGGCGATCAGCGTTACCTTCGGGGAAAAGCTTCGCAGGAAGACCGCTTCGTCCATTCCATGCTCGCCGGCGCCGATGACCGCGATATTGCGGTCCGTCACCTCGAACCCGTCGCAGACCGGACAATAGTGGAGGAGGCCCGCCTTCAACGCGGCCTGGTGCAGCGATTCGTCGATGGAGGGGCGGCGATTGTGGACGCCCGTCGCGAGGAGGACTGAGCGCGCGGGCACCGTTCCTTCGCCCCATTCGCCCTCGAACATGTCGCCGGAAGTTTCCAGCCTGGTGACGCGGCCGGTTTCGATCGACACGCCGAAGCTGCGCGCCTGCGCGCGCATCCGGCCGAGCAGCGCGTCACCCGAAATCCCGCCCGGAAACCCCGCATGGTTGTGCGTACGCACGATCATGCTTGCCCGGCTGTCGCCCGCGTCCACGACCTTAACCGCGAGATGGAAGCGTGCGAGATAGATCGCCGCGGTCAGGCCGGCCGGGCCGCCGCCGATGATCAGGCAGTCGAGCGTGCGATCGGCTCGATGCGCCTCACGACCTGTCACCAGATGCGCGCGCGCTTTTCGGGCGGAACGTAGAGCGCGTCGCCCGGCTTGACGCCGAATGCCGCATACCAGGCGTCGATGTTCCTGACGACGCCGTTGACGCGGTATTTGCGGAAGCTGTGCGGATCGCTCGTCGTCACGCGGCGGATCTCCTCGAGGCTCGCCTTGCCCGCCCATGCCTGCGCCCAGCCCAGGAAAACGCGCTGGTCGCCGCCCAGCCCGCCGATCGCCGGCGCGGGCCTGCCCTTCAGCGACGCATGATAGGCGTCGAGCGCGATCGACAGGCCGCCGAGGTCGGCGAGGTTCTCGCCCATCGTCAATCCTGGATTGATGTGTGCGCCCGGCACGGGCTCATACTGCGCGTATTGCGCGCCGAGGACGGCGGCGCGCGCCTTGAACGCCGCCGCGTCGGCGGGCGTCCACCAGTCGCGCAGCGCCCCGGCCGAGTCGATCGCGCGGCCTTGGTCGTCGAAGCCGTGCGTCATCTCGTGACCGATGACGCCGCCGACCGCGCCATAGTTGATCGCGGGATCCGCGGCGGCGTCGAAGATCGGCGCCTGGAGGATGCCGGCGGGAAAGACGATGTCGCGCAGCGATCCGTTGTAGGCGTCGTTGGTCTGCGGCGTCATCAGCCAGTCGCCACGATCGACGGGGCCGTCGCTGCGCCCAACATAGAACGCCCAGTCGGCCGCCGCTGCCGCGCGCACGTCGCCGAGGAGGTCGTCGCGGCGGATCGTCACACGGCTGTAGTCGCGCCAGTTGTCAGGATAGCCGACCTTGATGACGTAGGTATCGAGCTTCTTGAGCGCCTCGGCCCTGGTCGCCGGACCCATCCAGTCGAGCCGTTCGATCCGGTGACGGAAAGCCGTCTTGAGGTCGCCGACGAGCGCGGTGATTTGCGCCTTGGTCGCCGGCGGGAAATAACGGGCGGCGTAAAGTTGGCCCACGCCCCAATCGAGCGTGCCGAAGCAGCTTTCGGGGACCGCGCCGCAATCGCCGCCGCCGACCGCGGCGATTCCGCGCTTCCAGCGCGGCTTCTGCCCGGCCTGCCCCGCGAGAACATGGTCGCGGAACGCGAAGCGCGCGTCGGCGAAGGGGCGGGAGAGATAGGGCGCCGCGCCGTCCATCACGCGGAACGCCATCCATGCCTTCAGCGTATCGAGCGGCTCATCGGCGACGATCGCCGCGAGCTTCGGGAACGCGGTATTCTGTGTCGCGATCAGGGTCGCCTTGCCGCCGACCCCGGCCGCGTCGAGATAGCGCGCCCAGTCGAAACCCGGCGACGCCGCCGCGAGCGCCGCAGGCGTCATCGGGTTATACTGAACCGTCAGGTCGCGCTGCTGCACCTTGGTCCAGCTCGCCTCGGCGATCCGCGTTTCAAGCGCCAGCGCGGCTTTCGCCGCGCCTGCCGGGTCGGTCCAGCCGGCGAGCGACAGCAGCTTTTCGGCATAGGCCGCGTAAGCCGTTCGTTGCGCGGCGAATTCGGGCTTCAGATAATAATCGCGGTCGGGCAGACCGAGCCCCGATTGCGACACATAGGTCGCATAGCGATCGGGGCGTTTCAGATCGCTGTCGATGAAGACCGCGAACGGGCTCGGATAGAAATCGACCGTCGAGCGGCCCATCAGCACCGCGAGCGCCGAGCGGTCGGTCGCGCCGCGAATCGTGGTCAGCTCGGGATCGACCGCGTGGACGCCGAGCCGCTCGATCGCCGCCTCGTCCATGAAGGCGGCATAGAAGGCGCCGACCTTGCCGCCGAGTTCGGTCGGCGTGCGCGGCGCATCCTTCGCCGCCGCGTCGAGCAGCGCGTGAAGCTGCGCCTCGGTGCGGTCGGTCATGTCGTAGCGGCGCGAGGCGATCGGGCGGTCGGCGGGGATCGGCGTACGCGCGAGATAGGCGCCATTGGCGTATTCGAAGAAGTCGTCGCCCGGCTTCGTCGCGGTGTCGGTTGCGGTCGTATCGAGCCCAAACGGCGGATAGACCGATCCGGCGGGAGCCGCTGCCAAAGGAAAGGAAATCGCCGCCAGCACCCCGGCCAGTCCGATCGTCGCGCGCTTCATCGCCGTCTCCACCTTTGCTCTTTCATCGGATCGCCGATTGCCATCGCGGGATCAAGCCGGGCGCGCCACGTGCCGCGTAATAGCACCGTTCGCAGCCGGCGGGCGGCAAGGCGCGTGCGCCGCGTCGATCAACGCGGTGAGCGCCGCCGCGACCACTGGCCTTGCGGCTTCATCGTCCAGACCGGCGAGAACGGGCAAGGTCCGGTTCCGTGCCGCTTCTGAGGCGATACGCAGGCCGACATAATAGCCGAAACGCTGCGGCAGCCCGGACGACTTGCCTCGGCCCATGAAAGCGGCGGCGATATCGCCATTATCGGCGGAGTCGAACCCGACCGCCATCCGGCACAGCGCTTCTCCCCAGCGTGCCTCGGTCGCCGCACGGATCGGTGCAGGCGCGTCGAGCAGCAGTTGATGATCGGTCGCGCCGGGCGTCATCGAAGCGGCGGCATAGGTGGCAAGCCCCTCCTGCCACAACGGACACCAGAGCTGATCGCAATCCATGAAGTGCCGGGCGTGCTCGAGATGGAAAAGCTCATGATCGAGGAAAGGTTGAAGCGAATCATCGTTGTGGAGCTTCGCGATGACGTCCGCCCCGAACAGCATCGCCTTGCGGCCGCCCACATAATCCGATCCGCCGTCCCGAGTCCCCAGCGAGTGCACCAGAAAGATCGGGAGCGGGGATGCGAACTGGGGGAAAACCGTCCGGAAATGCCGGACCGCGGACGCGAGCGCGCCGGGGAAACGCGATTCGACGATGCGATAGGCGGGCCGGATCGAGGGAAACTCGGTCAGGGCTCTCGCGATACGGCGGTCGAGCGCGGCGTCCGCAACGGAATAGAGCCCTGGCAATATCCGGTCGAATTCGGCGCGGAACGCCAGAACGCGCCTGTCGGTAGCCATTCCCCGGGTGCGCGCCTCGAAGTTGTCGAATTGCGGGGCATAGCTGGCGAATGTCACTGTTCGCGGGGCGGCGGCGGCGAGCAGCGCGGGCATCAGCAGGATTAGGGCCAGTTTCGGCACGAGTGCTCCTTTTCGGCGACCGGACTATTCCTCCGTCCGGATCAGCACTGCTTCGCCGATCAGCAGGAACAGGAAAAACGGCCCCCACGCCGCGAGCAGCGGGGGATATGCGCCGAGATTGCCCATCGCCAGCCCGAAATTGTCGGCGACGAAATAAGCAAAGCCCAGCGCCATGCCGATCACCGCACGGACGAAGAGCTGCCCCGAGCGCGCGAGGCCGAAGGCAGCGACCGCGCCGAGCAGCGGCATCAGGATCGTCGAGAGCGGTCCCGATAATTTGTGCCACAGCGCGGCCTTCAACGCCCCGGTGGGCCGCCCCGCCGCGTCGAGGTCCCTGATCGCGCGATTAAGACCGAGAAACGACTGACCGGCGCCGTCGACGCTCGACAGGGTGAACTGGTCGGGGCGCACGCCATTCGCGAACGGGATCGTGCCGAGCTTCGCCAGCGTCCCGCGCGTCACGTCGAAGCGGCTGGCGTTGGTCAGTGTCCAGCCGTCGCCGGTCGTGCGCGCTTCGTCGCCGGTGACGATCTGGAGCAAGGTGCCGCCGTCGCGGTCGTAGAGGCTGACGCCCGACAGCTTCGTCTGGCTGCCGCGCCCCGACACCGCGTCGGCGTGGATCAGGTCGTCGCCGTCGCGGACCCATACGTTCGACTGGCCTTCGCGCCCGGTCGGCATCTTTCCGTAATTCGCCGCCTGCCAGCGATCGAGCGTCGCGGTCGCGCGCGAAACGATGCGATCGTTGAACGCGAACGATCCAATCGCGACAGCAAGGCTCGCGAGGACCAGCGGCGCGAGCACCTGATGCGCCGAAAGCCCCGCCGCCTTCATCGAGATGACTTCGCTGTTCTGGTTGAGCGTCGCGAGCGTGATCAGCGCGCCGAGGAGCACGCAAAACGGCAGGAAGCGCTGGATCAGCTCGGGGATGCGCAAGCCGACGTAAGTCAGGATCTGCGCCTGGCCGTTGCCGCGGACGCTCAGGATATTGTCCGATTCGCCGAGCAGGTCGAGCACCTGGAGCACGAGCACGAGCACGGCGAGCACCGCGAAGCTGCGTACGAGGAACAGCCGTGCCATGTAGAGCGCGACGGTCCGCGACGGGAAGAAGGAGACACGGGTCATGCGGGCCGTCCGGTCAGATGGCCGAAGAGATCTCGTACCGCCTTCGCCACTTGCGCCGCCCAGCGCTCGAGCCCGCCTATCGGCTGACCACCGGGGACATAGGCGATCGTGCGGAACATCCAGACGATCAGCGCTGCGAACAGCACGAACGGAATCCACAGGGCGAAGAACGGATCGATCCGCCCGAGCGTCCCCATGCCTTCGGCGTATTCGTTGACCTTGTGATAGGCGACGATCATCACGATCGACAGGAAGACGCCCAACGCCGAGGTCGAGCGCTTTGGCGGCACCGCGAGCGCCACCGCGAGCAAGGGCAGCAGCAGCATCGTCGCCACCTCGACCGTGCGGAAATGGAAATTGGCGCGCGTCTCGTTCCGGATCGCGATCGGCGTCCTCTTGTCGCCGCCAATCCGGACGAGCTCGGGCAGGGTCAGCTCGCGATCGCGCTCGCCGCGCCCGCGGAAATTCTCGATCTTGGGCAGGTCGATCGGCAGGTCGTGCGCGGTGAAGCTCAGCACGCGCGGCACATCGAAGCTCGGCGCGCTGTGCACCAATGTTCCGTTCGATAGGCGCAGGATGATCGTGTCGGGATCGTCGGTCGCCATGAAGGTGCCGCGCTCGGCGGTCACCGCCAGCGCCTTGCCGTCCGGGGTTTGCGCGCGCACGAAAACGCCGGAGAGCTGGCGACCTTGGTCGGCGCTCTTCTCTATCCTGAGCGTCATCTTCTTGCCGAGCTTGGTGAACTCGCCGACCTTGATCGACGCGCCGAGCGCGCCCGACCGCAATTCGAAGCGCAGCCCTTCATAGGCGTAGCGCGCATAGGGCTGGACGTAGCCGACGATCGCCAGGTTGATAGCCGCGAACCCCGCCGCATAGAGGAACGGCACGCGCAGCAGCCGCCAATACCCCTGGCCGACCGCCTGAAGCACGTCGAGCTCGGTCGATAGCGCCAGCTTGCGAAACGCGAGCAGAATGCCGAGCAGCACGCCGATCGGGATGCCGAGCGACAGATATTCGGGCAGCAGATTGGCGAGCATCCGCCACACGACGCTCACCGGCCCGCCTTCGGACGCGACGAAATCGAACAATCGCAGCATCCGGTCGAGCACGAGCAGCATCGCTGCGATCACCAGCGACGCGATCAGCGGCACGATGATCAGGCGGGCGAGATAGCGATCGGTCGGGGACAGGAATTTCGAAATGTCGTCGTTCCTTGACCATGATTTGGCCGCAAACCCCGCCCAGTTAGCCAAGCGTCATGCAAAAGCCCAGTATCCTCGCGTTTCTCGGTTTTGCCGCCGTTACGGCGACCGCGGGTCCGGCGGCGGCGATGCCGCTCGGTCCCGATGCGCGCGTCTGCGAAAGCGGCGGGCCGGCGATGCTGGTCAAGGTCAGCGGCTTTCGGGACCGCGTCGGCAAGGTCCGCGTGCGCAGCTTCGGCGGCGATCCGGCGACCTATTTCGACAAGCGCCACGCGCTCGCTTGGATTCAGGTGTCGGTCCCCGCATCGGGCCCGGTCGAGATTTGCGTGCCGGTGCGCGCCCCTGGCCTCTACGCGATCGATGTCCGCCACGACGTCAACGACAACGGCAAGACCGACAGCGCCGACGGCGCTGGCGCTTCGGGCAATCCCGACCTCGGCTTTTGGGACGTCGTGTTCAAGCGCCGTCCACCCGCCGCGAAGGTTCAGGTCGCGGTCGGCCGAACCACGGTCGTGGTGCCCGTCCAGCTCAAATATTTCGGCGGCGGCCGGTAAGAATGGCGCGCGTCGCGCTCCTGTCGAACCCCATTTCGACGGGAAACCGCGCCTATCTGCCCCGCATCCGCGCCTATTGCGCTGCGCACGGCGACCTGTTCCACTATGAGGTCGAGGATGTCAGCCAGATCGGCGCGGCGCTCGCCTCGATTGCCTGCGTGCGCCCGCGCGTCCTCGTGATCAACGGCGGCGACGGGACGGTGCAGGCGGCGCTGACCGAGCTTCATCATGGCGGCCATTTCGAGGGCGACCCGCCGCCGGTGGCGGTCCTGCCCAACGGCAAGACCAATTTGATCGCTATGGACCTGGGCTCGACCGGCGATCCGGTCGTCGCGCTCGAGCGGATCATCGCGCTCGCCGGCTCCGACCTCGACGACCACGTCGTGCGGCGCGAGCTGATTTCGCTCAGCGAGGGCGAAAATCGCGCCGTGCTCGGCATGTTCATGGGCGGCGCGGGCCTTACCGACGCGATCCTCTATTGCCGCCACAAGCTCTATCCACTGGGATTGCCGAACGGGCTCAGCCATGTGCTCGCGACGATTGCATCGTTTCTGACCGTCGCGCTCGGCATCAGCGGCTGGTTCCTGCCCGATAAGCCGCAGCCGATGCGCGTGTCGCTGATTCGCGAGGGGCACGCCGAAAGCCGCTTCGCGCTGCTGATCGTCACGACGCTCGAAAAGATGCTAATGGGCGCGCGGCCGAAAGGTGACGAGCAGGGGATGAAGCTGATGGCGATCGACCGCTCGGTCATGCCTGTCATTCGAGCGCTCGTCGCGGCGTTGCTCGGCAAGGTCGGGCAGCAGGTGTTGACCGGCGTTCATGTCGAACAGGGCGACATTATCCGAATCGACAGCGACCGCAGTCAGGTCATCCTCGACGGGGAGATTTACAGCACCGCGCCGGGCCAGCCGATCACGCTGCGCTCGACGCGGCCGATGCACTTCCTCCGCCTCGCGGCGTGACCCCGCTCACCGCGCTCGTCGCCGACGAGCTCGCTCTGCCCGTCGATCCCCGCGTTACCGCAATGGCCGAAGCGATCGCCGCCCAATATGGGGCGGCGGCGCGCGCGGTGCTGTTCTACGGCTCGTGCCTGCGCGCCGCGCAGCTCGACGGCCAAATGCTCGATTTCTATCTGATCGTCTCGGACTATGCCGCCGCCTATCCGAAGCGTTGGCTCGCCGCCGCCAACCGGCTGATCCCGCCCAATGTTTTTCCCTTCGCGCAAGGCGGGCTCGCCGCGAAATATGCGGTGCTGAGCGAAGCCGATTTCGCGCGCGATTGCGGCCCCGATGCGACGACCGTCTCGGCCTGGGCGCGCTTCGCCCAGCCGTCGCGGCTGGTATGGGGCGATCCGGCGGCGGTGATCGACAGCATCGTCCGCGCCGCGCCGACACTGCTCGCTCTCACGCCCGAAGGGCCGATCCTCGACCGCTGGCGCGCGGGACTTGCGCGTACGTATGAGAGCGAGCTTCGCGCCGAAGGCGCCGCGCGCCCCGACGCCATTATCGATGCCGATCCTGGGCGGTATGTCGCGTTCGGCGAGGCCGCGAACGCCGCGCCGCGCCCCGATGCCGAAGCTCGATGGCGTCGCCTGCGCCGTCACGGCAAGGCCGCGTCGGTCGCGCGCCTTGCGAAGGCGAGCCTGACCTTTGCGGGCGGGATCGACTATCTCGCCTGGAAGATAAACCGCCACGCGGGCACGCGGATCGTGCTCAAGCCATGGCAGCGGAGACACCCGCTCGTCGCCGCGATCGGGCTCGTGCCGAAGCTCCTGCGGAGCGGCGCGATCCGCTAGGCGGCCTGCGCTGGGACCGGCGGAGTCTTGTCGAGCGCGCGGTCGACCGCGTCACCCAATGCCGCGATCGTGAAGGGCTTCCTCAGCACTTCGTGCCCGCCGAACGCAAGACCGTCGCCGATGTCGCCCGCGAAGCCGGTGACGAACAGAACCGGGAGCCCAGGATGCGCGCGGCCGATCGCGGCGATCAGCTCGGGGCCGGTGACGCCGGGCATCAGGACGTCGCTGACGATCAGGCCGATCTCGGGACGTTCGGAAACGATCTTTGGCGCGTCGGTCGCGGTCGCGCAGGGGATCGCATGGTGGCCGATCTCCTCGAGCGCGTCGACCGTCGCCGAAAGCACGCGCGGATCGTCCTCGATCACCAGCACGGTGCGCCGCTCATGGCGGCTGCCGCTGTCGTCGGTAGCGAGGCGCACCGGTCGTTCGGCGACGGCTTCGGCGGTGTGGCGCGGCAAATAGAGCGAGACGATCGTGCCCGCGCCGGGCGTCGATTCGACCGCGATCGTCCCGCCCGACTGGCGCACGAAGCCGAAGATCTGGCTGAGGCCGAGGCCGGTGCCCTTGCCGGTCGGCTTGGTCGTGAAAAAGGGCTCGAAGATGCGGTCGAGCACCGCCTGCGTCATGCCGATGCCGGTGTCGCCGACGGAAATGCGGACGTAATCGCCGGCGTCGGCCTCGACGATCTCGCCTTCGTTCAGCGTGACGTTGGCGGTGGTGATCGTCATCGTCCCGCCGCGCTCCATCGCATCGCGCGCGTTGACCGCGAGGTTCAGGAGCGCGTTTTCGAGCTGGTGGCGGTCGACGAACACCGGCCAGCCGTCCGCCGCGGCCTCGATCCTGACCGCGATGGTATCGCCGATCGAGCGGTCGAGCAGCTCGGACATGTCGGCGATGAGATTTCCCGCGTCGGTCGCGACCGGAAGCAGCGGCTCGGCGCGCGCGAAGGCGAGCAGCCGCTTGGTCAGCGCCGCCGCGCGGTTCGCGCCTTCCATCGCATTGTCGAGGTGGCGCGTCGCGTCGGCGTTCCCGCCGAGCCGCCGCTTCGCCATCTCGACGCCGCCAATGACGACCGCCAGCATGTTGTTGAAATCATGCGCGATGCCGCCGGTCAATTGCCCGACCGCCTCCATCTTCTGGCCCTGGCGCAGCGCCGCCTCGGCGCTTTCGCGCGTCACCATTTCCTCGCGCAGCCGCTCGTTCGCTTCGCTCAGCTCGGCGGTCCGCTCGGCGACGCGCGTCTCGAGCGCGGCGTTGCGGCGCTCCTCGTCGCGCCGGTCGCCGAACGCCCGCACCGCCGCGAGCACCTCGGGCGCGGTGTCCGGGGTCGGGATCAATTCCAACAGGTACAAATACCTCGGCGGGTTGTAAAAGTGCGCGCCCAAAAACCGCCGCCGGAAGGATTCGGAGCGGCCCTCGCTC